>JABDAN010000020.1 GCA_013289175.1 Bacteroidota bacterium | reverse complement strand
TGTGAAATTCCGAAATCCACAAACATGATTTGTAATACAAACCACAACAATAAACCCCGGATTATGGGTACGGTTGGTTTCATGGGTACGAAAATTGAGCCGCGTTACTGCGGTTAGGCGGTCTTCAGAAGTATTGGATGATTGGCTTCAGCGGATATATTTCCTTGCTGCAGAATAACTCCTATATAAAGATTAAAAAAATAAGCCCAGAAGCGCATTTTTTTCGATTGAACAGTCATTTGTTTCGATTTTTGGACTGTTTTCTTCGATCAATGGAACTAATAATTGTTCCGAGCATTACCATTTTTCAGGCCAGATTTTGGCCAGATTAAAAAAAAGGTCGACGTTTTTTATTGCGATCAGAATGTTATCAGAAAAGCTATCGGAGTCTCAGGGAACGTCGACTTTTTAGGGTTGTTTTCAATGGATTGGATAGGTTTTCGAAGGATTTGGATGTGGGTTTTTCAAGGACGGTTGTTCACATGGCTGTTGGATCTCCCCGGACTGCTTGGAATCTTTTTGATATAGGCTGAATACTCACTCATTCACCACTATTGGTAACCGGTCGAACCCGCATTGTAACCTCGGCCCTTTTTAATTTTTTAACCCCATGATTTTCACATCAATAGATGACGGGACTTTTCATCCAAGGGTTTGAAATTTCATCTTTCACCAGTTAGTTTGAATTGATGGAAATAAAAAAGGGCCCCGAAACGGGCCCTTCCTAATTTATCTCTCAGCGATTCTACATGACTATCCTTTAGCGAAAGCCTTATTGAGCAGCAGATCGGTCAGACCGATGGCTTTTCCGATCCACAAAGTCAGGGACACAATCCATACAATACATAAAGCCGCTGAAATATTATAATTCTCGTTCAGGTAAAGAACGGCTGAAGTGGCACAAGTAGTGATGATCAAAAGCAGGGTAACCAGGGTAGAGATCGCTTTCATAAATTGTAGTTTAGAGTATGATGAATAAATAGATTACCGTCGTTGGGGGTTGATCAGGATATGGACGGGTAATTCATCAGGAATAGGTGGATTTGGAAGTCAGGCCTTGCCTGGGTTCTTTCTCGTGGTTATCCGGTGTGTGACCGTAAAAACCTCATTGCTGATGCAAATATGTAAAACGATTTTGGTTCTTGCAAGCGATGATCTTTTTAATTTAAAAAGTTCCCAAACCTGGAATTTACCAATTTTAATATGTTGAATATCAATGAAGCGCCAATTCCTCCACTTCTGATCCTGGGTGGTGGCCACCAACGTGACGGATCATTTTAAAAGTCTTTCAATTTTACTAAAGCGGAATTTACATCTAGTTTAGATGTAATTCTCAATGAACTCCCTGACTCTACCATTCATTAATCAACAGGATTTTCGTTATTAGTGGATGCAAAGACCGGTATTTTCTGTCTTTGGTGGTCGTCCGCATATTCGGAACAAAGAGGAGAAAGGTTTCCTTTGGAAAAAGAATGGTCGCCTCGGGGGAGCCACATTCGAAGACCATATAAGCGGTTGCATACACCTTGAGGAACTCTTGCTGATGGGGGTGAAAAGCAAACCAAAAGCAAACATTCTTACCCTGAAAATAGGATTTGAAAACCGCACAGATCAGGCCAATGGTCCCTTCTTCATGAGCATCACCTATTGTAAGAGGAAAAGGAATATATAGGATGAACTTTGTGACTCAGTCCCCTTTCATATTTACCGAAATCATGCTTCCATGTTTTTAGAAACTCAGCCTTATTTTTCCACGACCAGTCTATTGACATACATGTTTGTTCCATCAATTACTTTTAAAAAATAGACACCGCTTCCCAACTGGTCAATAGGAAGTGTAAAAGTATTTCTACCCATGCTAACAACCACTTTTCTTCGTATTCTTTGACTTCCCATGGCATCGATGATGATTATTTCGGCAAAGCTATCGCGTTGGGAATTATAAAGCACGTTTACCTGAGCACCAGACGGATTAGGCGTGAGCGTGACTCCAGGTGTTCCAAGCTGCAATGGATCTCTTGACTCCGGCGTGGAGGTCAAATTGCCGGATAAGCGAATGGCCGTCGTTTGGATCCCACCAAAATAAGGAGAACCCCATGCCGTCGTTCCTCCATTGGAACAATTTGCCTGGGCTACGATATAGAACGAACCATGCGGTACACCGGTGGCCTGATATCCCGCTGTAGTAATAATCGGTCCGATATTATTTATTTGATATACGATCGTTCCGCTTGTATTGCGCCAACCGACATTATAAGAAACGGCGTTCGAAACCGGATAAAGATTGACATAGGTTCCCCCTTCCACATTGGATACCGTTGGCGGTGAACAAGATGGAACCGTAAATGTGATGGGGGTACTGGGCGTACCATAAACACAACCGCTGCTTGAACTAACAGAAACCTGATAAGTAGCCCCCGTTGATAGTTCAGCAGAACTGCCCGAAACACTGGTTCCGGTTACCGGATAAGCACCTATTCCCCCATTGGTCAGATTTTTCACTGTTACCAGGTAACTATTCGTTCCGGCTACCGGCTGCCAACTTAGAGTACTGGGAGGGGTAAAAGTGACCTGGGTAGGTGGTGGTAAATTGGGATAGGCCGTGGTGAAACTATAGGGAGCACTGGAAGAACCCATGGCAGACCCATTGGCACACACTCCCTGAACCGAAAAAGTCACCAGGTCTCCGGACGAAAGCGCGCAAAAATTTAAACTATTGGTTGGGCTTGAAAATGTACGGGTAGTGGTTGTTCCCACATGTGTGTCGCTCACCGTTACCAGATAGGACGAAACTCCAGAGACGGGACTCCAGTTGAGCGTTTCTTCGTTGTTACTTGTGGTAAGACCATTTGGTACGCCGATATTACAAACAGCACAAACCTGAATGCCAGTAATCATACCATTAAAGGTGGCGCCACCACTAAAAGTTGTATAAAACCAGAGTTGAGAGTAATTACCGTTGGCCGTAAAACTAAGAACAGCTGAATTTGTATTGGTCGCCTGGCCAATAAATTGCTTGCTGCTGATAGATTCAACGGCAGCCTGACACCCGTAAAATGTCGTGCCCGTATATTTAGGATTCTGGTGTTGGGTCAACCCGTTTGCAGCATAACAGTTGATCAAACCACTACCAGTAGTACTCAAATTCAAATAGACATTGTAAGTCTGTTGACTAACAAAGTTAAAAGGTATATAGACGCCTTCACTACCTGAGTTGTCCGCTACAATTTGCAAATAATAATAACCTGGGGCTTTGATCATGCCCGTTTGGGGCTGCATATAATTTAATTGGGGTGTTCCATGGCTAGAAGACCATCCGCTGCTACCCCCGCAACCATTGATAAAATCTGTGCTCGAGCAAACTCCCTGATATTGCGTACAAGTGTTGTCTATAGTAACATTTATACATTGCGCGTGAACCTTCTCCGTGGGAAAAAAAGCCAATAAAATGATTGAATAACCAATGAAAAAAAACCTATGAGTTTTTCTTCCTCGTGGTAGGTAATTCTGCTTGAGCATAAAATATTTTTTTAAATAACACAATCAAAGCTTTACGTTTATTCCTGTGCTATCAATATTTCCGAGCGAACAACCTTTACAATAAAACCAATCTCTAAAATCAATTTTTGCAATTCGAACACATAAAATGACATGATTTCTAAGAAGAGTCGGGTCATTTCCAGATTTAATCTTGAAAACAACCCAACCCTAGCCACTTCGGTCAAGACCTTTTTTCGAAACGCTTTAAAAAAGTCGAATCCTAAAGTGTCCTAAAATTTCTTAACTTCTGTTTCGAATATTAATTCAGCTTCGACAACTCCAATTCACTGGTGCGGGAGGTGCCGTCGGGCGCTATATTTACCCCTGTTAATACGATTTTATTGGTTTGAACTCTTAGATCCAATTCTTGTATTTCACTACCGTTTACAATTGTAATCTTACTGGGGGAGGAAAATCGATAGCTTAAGGTAGAACCGGATTTGTTATCCTGAACAAGCAAACTTCCATCGCTTTTAAATTCCCATTGTCTTGAATTCGTACTGACCGTTTTGCTATTTGCAGGAACAGAGGAATTTTTGTTGAAGGTCGTCACGGTCACCTTAGAAACTGACCATTTCCCGAGAAGGGCTTGCTGCGATTCTGCTTCTGGGGCCGCTGCCGTTGTGGTTTTGCCGGCTCCTGTTTTCTCGCAGGAATAAAGGCAACAAACCAAAATTAAAAATGCGATTGATATATTTTTCATAATAATAGTATTGAAATAAATGATGAATTTATCGTCTGATTATCTAACGGTAATAGCTCCACTGCCATCCGAGGTTCCCTCACTGAATGTTCCTGACCAGCTTACCGATCCGCTAACCGGCATGATAAAAGTCGCCGTATTGCTGCCGCTGGATGCCGTAAGGGTGGTTGGGCTACTGCCACTGGTGTTGCTATTAAAGCTAGCGCCTGATAAATAAAAGCTAGTATTATAGGGACCAGGAGGAGGTCCGCCTGCATTGACAACCACGGTGACGGTCGAACCAGGGTTGGCTGTAATCGTCCCACTTCCACTTTTCACGCTCCCACTAAAATTAAAAGAAGTGTTTCCATTGATAGTGGGGTAAGGATAAGTAATCCCTGATTTTGTAATGGTAATGGTTGTCATACTCAAGGTGGTTGTCGTAACGGCGGTTTGAGGGTTGCTCCAGCCACCACAACCATTGTTGGTATTTAACTGAGATGGCCGCTGCCCAGCCAGCGGAAACACTTCAATGTTATAACCAGTTTCGGCATAGGGAACTGAAAAAGAGGCCGATGTTGAAATACTTGCAGTAGTTGATACAGGAAAAGAACCAATGGCCGTGGTATTGCTAATAAAGGGTGTTAAAAAACTGACGATAGAAGACGCCGGAGGATTTATATCCGGCCATTCTACCGTAATAAGTCCGACATAACTGGAGTAAGCCGTACCACTCGGATAGGGACCGCAAATGGCACTTACATTGGAAGTTGAAGTAGTTAAGGGCCCTGTACTTACACCCCAGTAAATAGGGCTAGGAACTGGCAGCAATAAATTCCCAGATGCCGTGGCATATCCGTTGATCTGAACCGTGTAGGTATAGCCTGGTTGAAAAGTGTAGGAAGAATTGGTAAATATTTGCGTCGACCCGTGTAGTGAAGGGACCGTATAGCTAGAACCATTAGAACAACCTGCGGTTAGTGTTTGCCAAAAACTTAAATGTTCCTGATCGTTTGTATATACCGACGAACCGGTTAATACCTGAGCATTAAGGGTTGAATAGGTCATGGCGCAAACCAGCCAAGCAAGCAATAGTTGTTTTTTCATAAATAAAATTTAAGAGTGATGAAATGACGAGACCAATAAAGAAATGAGAATACGGATCTGTTCAGAGAAGTGTCTTGAAACAGTAGAAGTAAATAGAAAAACTAAATAAATCCCGGAGTAGTAACAAATCCTGGATAGAAATAAATCCTGTCTAAGGAATTATATTATGAAACTAGCAATTGAGAATTCTAAGGTGGATTGTTTTTTTTAAAAAACAATATATTTTTCGAGGAATTTTTTTTTGCAGCTCCAATTTCTATGTTTATTGAATTGCACATACATGGAAACCCTTAGACATATACATGGAAACACTTAGATGAATGGCGACAACAACCTCATTAAACAATTTAAATACCCGAAAAGTAAAAGAAGCGAAGAAAAGACAATCTCTTACAAGACGGTTACCCATTCACTTTCCAAGTACTGATAAACGGCGTACACAATATCAAAAGACATGTGTGTTTTTTGATTAAAATATTTGATCCAGTAAAAGATATTTAACTCAATGCTTTGAAGTTTAGATGGGTGATCCACGTTGAAATCAGATGGTAACTGCAATGCAACCAGAAAATATATTTACAAAAAGTTAAGTAGGACCCCATTCAATCGCCTGACAATAATCAATTAATTGTCTTTAAGTAATACCGAAACACCAGTAAATTCTATAATATTTAAATAAATAAGATCCACACTTCTATACCTAAATTCTTTTAAAACAACTAAGTGGAAACACTTAGTCTGGTACGAATTTATTTTTTACTTTTTTTTCAAAAAACCTTTTTTGGATATTTGTACTATATAAAATAGATCACAATTTGAGATTTTTAAATAAAAATCACGTAATTCAAATAAAACATTGCTCTTTTAAAAATGGATCATATTTAAATTGAAATCAAAGATGAAGACAAAATAAAATTTTATATGTTTCCTCGTTTTGATAATCCAAAATTCATAGGTTTTACATTGACCCCATCATTGAGCCCAAATTACAAGGGGTTAATATTACAAGGCGCTACGCCCCTGACCGCTGCGGGCCAGTCCGGTACTATCACTTTCCAGGACATAATCCAACCAGAATTTCGAATTCATTTACAAGAATATAATTTGATTAAACCCCTAAAAATTCCTGCAAATCAAGAAAATTCTTTTCTTGTAGCGTTCCTTTCTTTGAAGAACACCATTCACTACTTTATTAAAGGTTTGGGGCAATTTAAACTCAAACAAGGTCAATTTGCATTGCTCCATTCCGGTGATCAGGAAATTACTGCCAATTTTGACAGAGGTGGTAGTTATCAAGGTCTACAAGTTGTGTGGTCAGAACCTATTGTTCAACAGGCATTGCCCTATTTTTCATCATTGACTCCCTTATTTTCTGATATCGAAAAAAGAAAATCATATTATCTCCATCAACCAGGACAAATTGCCGGCACCTATGCGCTGGACGTCATTCATTCTTTATTAAGTTCACCACACGATGATGCTACTTCAATATTTTTCTTTAAACTCAAAATTCAAGAATACCTGCTTTCCATCTTAACCAAGGCGGATAAAATACCAAAAGTTGGAAAACCGTTAAATGACGCCGATTACGAAAAAATAGTAGTACTTGCCGAAACTTTATCGCTTCATGCAAATCAACATTTCCCGATTGCAAAACTTGCAAAGGAAATGCAGATGAATGAAATGAAATTGAAACAGACTTTCAAGAAAATATTCGGAATGGGCATCTTCGAATACCACTTGGAAGCAAGAATGAAAGAGGCTCATCGACTTTTAAGGGAAACGACTCTTAATACCAAAACGATTGCTTCCTTGGTTGGGTATGAATTCGGAACCAGTTTTATTACCAAATTCAGAGAATATTACGGTTACCCTCCCAGTGAAGTAGGGAAGGGTCGATGAGGCGTGTCCTTATGCCAAACTAATATTTCTATTTGCCAATACCTTTTATTTGGATTACGCATGTTGAAGGTTGCACTTTTGTACTCAACTTTCATCACTATGATTTCTCCAAAAATCAAAACTCTCTTTATAGAAATTGTCTCGGCGTTGGTTATATTCCTTTTTATCTATGCATCCGTAAGTAAGATAATAGACTACCAAAAATTTAAAATCCAACTGGGTCAGTCACCAATCCTTACCTCATTAGCAGGATTTACCAGTTGGTTTATCCCCGCAATCGAAATCTTAGTTTCCATTTTACTTATTTTACCTAGATACCGGCTAGCTGGACTTTATGCCTCTTTTAGCTTAATGGCCATGTTTTCTGCCTACATCGTCGCTATAACAAAATACAGTGAATTTATACCCTGCTCTTGCGGCGGAGTCCTCCAACACATGAATTGGAATGAACATTTGATTTTCAATTTGGTATTTTTTACTCTGATTGCGAGTAGCATAATGCTATTTCGAACCAAATCGAATAGAAGTATTTTATTGCAATAAAATCAGGGTAAGCCGAAAACCTGTAAAACCGAGTAGGCATTTTACTTCACTTAAATATCTTTTTATGAAAAGAACTAAAATAGCAATGGCAAGTGCCATCGTGCTGGCTATTGGAAGTGCATTTATTACTAAGGCAGCCTCCAAGCCATTTGCGGCACAATTTCAGCAAATCGGAACATCCTGTGTCTCCGCTTCAACCGCTTGCGGAACAGGATCTAAAGCTTGTAATGTCACCGTGTACTCATCCAGACTAAATCCGAGTACCTGTGCCACCTTAATCACTCAGATGCCGTAATTAAGAAGGGTTGATGGTCAACCCCATCAACCCCTTTTCAAAATTGTTGGGTTATTATGAATATTATATTCAAAAAGATATTCAGCCTTCTTATTTGTGCTATTGCAAGTACTGGTATAGTCTTCAGTCTATTTATATATTCGCAAAACATTAATCATCAAAAGAATAGTTTTACCCGGCTATTTCCACCACATTTTCTCTCTAAACCACGACTATTAGAACTCTCCCTAAATTCATTTTATTTAGCTGGTTACACAAAATCAAATTTTTTCCTGGGAAACAGAACTGCAGCAGCCTTCGTTCTTCAGTCAAACTATTCGCTGTCAGACACTCAACACCTGATTCTTAGAACTCCCGCTTCAATATCGATTATAGCCTCCGCCATCCGGGTAATGATAGATTCTCCAGACGTATTCATGCTGGAAGGAATTACACCCCGCAAACTGTCGGGACATTTTCCAAATCTGGTAATGACCGAGGATAACTTTGTTGGTCCGCCCTTTAACGCGGTAATCACGCTGTCAAAAGGATCACTGCTACTGAGAGCATATGATGATTCTTTGCACAAAAATATCCTGGTTAGTTCAAATGCTGTTGGCAAGGAAATCCGGCTATTTCCAAATATTCTAGTGGCGATTGGAGACGGCGTTTTTTCACTTGATGGAAATATATCAAAGGACTTTACTACTGGAAATATTGTTTATGTATATTTCTATAGAAATGAGTTTGTATGTCTGGATTCAAATATCAAAGTCATCTACCAAGGGCATACGATCGATTCTATTCAGACTCCGCATATTAAATTGTCTAGAATCTTATCAGATCAAGCTACGACATTCTCGGCTCCGCCATTGATGGTAAATTACACGGCCTGCGCAAATGCGGACTATTTATTTGTCAATTCTAAATTAAAAGCAAAGAATGAAGATGATCTTTCTTTCAAAGAGAATTCCGTTATCGACATATATTCTCTAAAATCTGGAGAATATAGATACAGCTTCTATATTCCTGATCACGATCATGGCAAAATAAAAAGTTTCCAGGTAGTAGATCATAAATTAGTCGCTCTCTATGATCATTCCTTATTGACCTTCTGGATGCAGTATTGAAAAAATATTAATTCACAGCTTTTTTCCTAAAGCCAGGTTCAGTTATAACGAGCATATTCACCAAGTGGTCTTCCAGCTGTATAGATAACTTGTATTTTGATTTCAATGCTTCTATGACAGATTTTTCGTCATAAAAATTGATATTGTCCAGTAAAATATCAATATTTGATTTCATATGAACTTCACTGATAAAAGGGAAACGGCTTTTGGAAAATATATTATAAACAAATCGAAATATTAGTTCAGAATCGGGAACATTTCTTATGGAGATGGTGAAATTATCAGCCGACATTTCATTTAGAAGATAACCACCCTTCGTTACCAGAAGTGCAGTATCCTCCGCCCGGAGAACCCAGCATTTCATAAGCCTCATTTCCATGTGGGCTTCTACTTGAAAATAACGCATCAAATCCTCGCGCATCAACTTTTGCAAAGAATCGATAGAGCGGTAGGGTGAAAATAATTGATAGGCGTAAAATCTGTCCCATTGGGTAACTCCGTTTATCTCCCAAACATATTTAGAAGTATCCGCCACCTGTAAAATTGTCCTGTTATCCGGAATCCTCAGGCCGTTTAGGAAATCATTGAAAGCGACTTGAAACATTCCGACAATGGGATAGGAATAAGCTACAATGGCACTGTTGCTGTCATTGGGCGAGGTATACCCTCCTAGAACCGGCATATTTTTAATATAATGAGTAAGTATCGAATAATATAAGATAGGGCTACCAATGCCACCATTTCCATTGACAAACAATGGCTTAAAGATTTGAAAGTCTAAATCGCTATCTGCTTTTTGCTGCATGTTTACCGGTTGATGATTAATAACCTTCCCTATATTTTCTTCGGTAACATCGTAACCTTGGGTAACAAACTGAGCGATTCCCTTTTCATCAATCCAAACGTAATGAGGATAGGAAGGGACTTTAAAATAGTCGGTTAAGGATTGTTGATTGCATGCTATCGGCAACTGCAGATCCATCCCGGTGACACGGTTTTGCCGCACCAAAAAATTTTGGACCGTTTTTTTTGACTGATAGGTGAGCAGGATAATTTTCAATTTCCCGCGATATTTTTCCTGTAATTTTTGAAGCTTTGGAAATGCTGCAATACACGCTGCACACCGTGTATGCCAGAAGTCCATAATCACAAACTGTCCTTTCATTGAGCTCAAATCCAAAACTTTTATTGGAGAATTGATGACTTCATTGAACCGGAAATTAGGCAACTGCTCGCCCAGTGTCATCTTTTTTACATGGTTCGCTTTTGAATCCGTTAAATGAGTTTGATTTTGCCCTAACCCCTGAAAAATGCATAGCTCCAATATGGTATATAAAAATATCTTCGTTTTCATCATTGCAATGTTGTTCACTACTAAATCAATATCCAGGATTTTGAGTCAAATTTGGATCCTTTTGAATATCCGACTGGGGAATGGGATAAAGGGAATCTGTAGGTTGCCAGTTGATCTTGATCGGACTTAAAATTTGCGTTGACTGATTGGTTCTTTTAAGATCTAACCAACGATGTCCCCACTCAGTAAATAACTCAACTTGACGTTCTTGCATAATGGCTTTTAGCAACGAGTCCTGATTATTTATGAGGAAGTCGGTTAAACCAGCCCGATTCCGGATGACATTTAAATCTTCTTGGGCCCCGGAAATATTTTGCTGTTCCGCTCTGGCTTCCGCTCTGATCAGGTACTGTTCTGCCAGTCTCAGGACCATAGAATATTCAGTCACCTCTGTGCTGGTTTTAACTTTATATTTATAAGCGAAAAAATAGGTTGTTGGCCCTATCGTTGTATCTGCTACCCAATTTTGTTTTCTTAAATCCCCAGAATCAAAGGCTCCGATCAATGAAGGGGAGAGCGAGGCATAAAGGGGTTCAGATGTCAAAATATAAATATTTCCCTCGCCCGTATTATTTCCAGGTCGCGTTGGCATGAGCTGCCAAATGGCTTCATTACTATTAGCCAAAAAGACCTGATTTAGATCCGGTAGTATACTGAATAAGGAATTTTGATTAATCACACTGGTCGACTGCGCCTCAGCATCTTGCCATTTACCCAGGTATAGATAAACTCTTGCCAACATGGCACTGGCTGCCCACGAGTTGGGTCTGACTCTTTCTCCATTCGAATAGCTGTAATCAGAAGCCAATAAAGTCTGGGAAGACGTTAAGTCTGCAATAATCTGAAGGTAAATAGAGTCTATCGGCGTTTGATAAGTTATTGCATTTGTTTGATAGTCAGTTGACAGGATGAGCGGAACATTTCCAAACAGATTGACTAAATAAAAGAAACTAAAAGCCCGGATGAATTTAGCCTCACCCATCAGTTCATTTTTCAACGGAGCGCTAACTTGGTTGGAGCCTGCTAGTCCAGCTAAAATACTGTTGGCCTGATATATACATTGGTAAGGCACCTGCCATAAGAAACCATCCAATTCCACATTATTTGAAGTCAGGGCATTTTGATAAAACTGGATCTGATATTGATCGGTTCCATAATTGGTCAACTCATCAGTAGATAAACCAGCTAAAAAGCCTACGCTCCCGGTTCCTCCATCAGCAAAACCCTCCGTACTTTCCATATAACTATAAAGCCCATTCATGGCTGATAGCGCTGTCTGATCACTTTCAAATACAGTGCTACTGACCAATTGTGTGATAGGAGGTGCTACCGTGACAAATTTCTCACACCCCGTCAACCAGATCAGAATAAAAAGGAATATCGAAATTTTTCGCATCGTTTCCATTGGCTAGATTTAAAATGTTACTTGAATACCGCCAGTAATCACACGCAACGGTGGTAAGGAATAACTGGACTGATTTTCGGGGTCCATTCCAAAATAGTGGGTTATCGTCAGCAAATTCTGCCCTTGTAAATACAAACGGAGGTATTGAAAATGCAGTCTGGCCAATGTAGAAGAAGAAAAGGTATACGAGAAGGACACTGTTTTCAGCCGTATAAAGGAGGCATCCCCTACCGTGTTATCGCCTGATAAAGCGGAGTTCACTATATATCCATAAAAAGCAGAATCGTAGGCCTGACTAAATTTCTGAAATGTGGCATTGTCACCTGGTTTTTGCCAGCGGTTCATCACTACTGCTGGCTGATTTCCGAGCATGCCCGGAACGGTGTAATAATTTTTGATGTAATTCCATCCGGTTTGCTTTGTGAATTGGAAAAAAACATCCAGCCGCCAGCCCTTATACTGAAAACTGTTTTGCAGGCCTCCAAAATAATCTACCGCTACTTTTTTAATGGCCTTTATATCGTCCGGATAAACCGGTGAAAGCGTGGGTTCGCCCTTACTATTGGAAAACTGATAGATGCCATTCTGGGGATTTACGTTCAGATATTGAAAAGACTTATAGATGCTCAGAGGCTTGCCTACCTGATAAATATTGGCGTAACTGCTTGACGCCAAACCGGGATAGGACAGCAGGTCATTGCGCGAGATGGAAAGATTGGCGGAAATATTCCAGCTAAAAGAAGTCGTTTTTATCAGGTTGTCACTGAGCGTAAATTCGATTCCAGTATTTTGAACTACAGCAGGCAAGTTTTCCTGAACGGAATTAAAACCCGTAATGCCCGGCAAAGGGTAACCCACCAGCTGATTGGAGGAGTGGTTATTATAATAACTTACAGAGAACAAAAGGCGGTCTTTCATAAAACCCAAATCCAATCCAACTTCAAATTTCTTGTTGATTTCCCATGCATAGTTTGGATTATACAAACTGGTAGGTATTAAGCCAGGGCTATTCTGATAAGGATATGGCGTAGTCGAATAGGTGCTTAAATATTGATAATCCCCAATCTGGTCATTACCCGTAGTTCCATAACTGCTTCTGAGTTTACCAAAACTTAGAAACGATAACACCTTTTTGGAAAATCCTTCATTGGAAAAAAGCCATGCCGCACCGACAGATCCGAAATTAGCGAATTGATTTCCAGGGCCAAAACGGCTAGAACCGTCCCTCCTACCGGTCAGATTTAATATATATTTCTCATTGATGTCATAGTTGAGTCTACCAAACAATGCCTCATACCGATACTGCGAATAACTGTTATTGTAAATGTGCGTACTGGAGGCTGCTGCGATATTTTCGAGCAGTGCATCACTGCTAAATCCGGTTGCAAAAGTCGTTAAAGCTGATTTCGTATCCTGTTCAAAAGTAGTACCCATTAAAAAATCCAATTTCCCCTTCCAAATCTGTTTTTGATATTCCAATTGCGGTTCGAGAATCCAGGTCTCTACGCTGCTGTTGGAAAAGAAAGTATATCCGGAAATCTCATCATAGGCAGGATTCATGGATGTCAAAGGATTTACTTGAACTTCATTCATTTGGACGTTGTTATATCCCATGGCAAGCCTGATTTGCAAGTCCGGAATAATTCTGTAATTTATCACCGCATGACTTATTAGATTATTTGTCTTGCCCTGGTATTTAGCTTCCAGATAACTATAGGGATTATAAAATCCGGAAGGCCAATTGAGTTTTCCCGCGCTATCATAAAGCGGCGGTGCATCTGGCGGGAGAGACATGGCCTGTGAAACAAAATCTACTGGAGGAAGATTATTATTTTCAACTCCATAGGTAACCGCCAAATCGATCTTCAGCCTATTATCACTCGAGATATGGTTGAGTGTAAAATGTGCCGAACCCTTTTGATCGGCATAATTTCCTGGAAAAACCGGTGTTTCACGATGAAAACCCCCTCCCAGGGAAAACTGCGTATTTGAGCTGCCTCCAGAAATATTCACCTGCACATCCGATATGCTCGCTTTATTACCAATTAATAGTTTTTGCCAGTCAGTATAGCGTGTAGTGTCCCAAAGTAATAGGTCATAATCGCCATTGGTTAGTGATGGCGTGGCACCATCATTTTCAAAAGCTTCATTTCGCATCGTCAAATACTGTTGCGTATTAAGCAATTTCAGCGTCCTGTCAACTCCGCCACCGCCGAAATAAGTATTGAGATCCACTTTTGTTTTGCCTGCCTTTCCTCTTTTGGTTGTAATCAATATAACACCATTGGCTCCCCTTGACCCATAAATAGAAGTCGCATCGGCATCTTTCAATATGTTGATACTTTCGATGTCCGCGGGATTGATTGTGCTAAGCGGATTGCCCCCAGCAATTACTGAACTGGTAAATGTCGAGGCAAGTGATACCGAAGGATAAGGTACCCCGTCGATTACATAAAGGGGATCATTTCCATTGGCAATACTATTTTGCCCCCGAATTTGGACAAAAAAACCACTCCCGGGAGCCCCGGAATTTTGGGTGACGACTAATCCCGCCACCCGTCCTTCCAAAGCCGCCAGCGGATTTGAAACTGGCTGTTGTTCAATCGTTTCAGCTTTTACAGTGGATACATCGCCTGTATTCAGCCTTTTTGTTGTAGATCCATATGCAATAATCTGAACCTCATCCAGTTTATTGACCTTATTCTTAAGTGTAACGGTAAGTTGTTTCTGTCCGTTAACATTTACCCGGCTGGTTTCTACATTCGTACCACTAAATACCAGCGTAGCGTCGCTTGAAATATGCTCTAACAAGAAAGTACCATCTGACTGGGTTAAGGTTACCCGCTCAGTTCCTGACACACTCACACTGACACCCCCCAGGACTTCTTCTTTCTCATTTTTTACTTTGCCTGAAACGTCCATATTTTCAGACCTGCTGATGACATCCTTCCTATGGATAATAATAAACTTATCTTCCAACGAAAAATATATCGGTTGGTCTCTGAAACATAGTTTTAAAACAGATTGTACGGTTTCCTTATTAACAGTAATAGTTATAGGTTTCGTACCCACCAGCTGTTCTGTTGTATAAACAAAACGATAGGAAGTTTGGGATTGAATTGCAGAAAAAATATTCTGCATAGGAACTTTCTCCAGTTTAAGTGTGACCAGGTCATCCGTCTGAGCATACAGCAATTCGGGAGCGCCGAGATTCGAAATAATCACAACGGCGCATAGCAATAGAGGGAATGCAATGACTCGCATTAATTTTGGTTGTTAACGTGAATAATAATGGTGTCTCCAGCAATCGAACGGCAGGCGGCCTTACTTCATAACCATGATGGTTTTATCTTCCACCTTAAAATGTACACTCCCAGTTGCTTCTAACAAATGAAGCACTTTACTAACTGGAACATTTCGGGGAATACGTGCATTAAAATGATCTGCAATATTGTCCTGGTAAATAATCTTGGCGCTGTACCAATTTGAAATTTGTTGCATGACCGATTTTATTGGCGTGCCATTAAAAATAAACTGACCGTCTTTCCAGGCTAGAGCGGCCTCTAGGTCAGCCGTTTCTACCGAAATATTTCCCGTCTGACCTACGATTCCCGCTTCTCCTGGCTTTAAAGTGGTTTTTCCGTTTAATCTGATTGAGCCTTCTGCCAGCGTCACAATAGTTAAATGATTTTCAGGATAGGCATTGACATTAAAATGGGTGCCCAGTACGCGGACCTGATTGTTCCCTGAGTTAACAAAGAATGGATGCGAAGCGTCTTTAGCAACTTCGAAATATCCTTCTCCAACCAGCTCTACTTTCCTAGTCTCTCCCTGAAAAGCTGTTGGGTATTTAAGGGATGAAGAGGCATTGAGCCAAACCAGGGTACCATCCGGCAGTTGAATTCTGAATTGTCCTCCTTCTGGCACTATGAGTGTGTTAAACTGCTCATGGCTGGCATAATCCGCAGGGCTATTTACATGGTACCTGACCAGGCCGCTATCGCTTTTCACTATGCTTACATTGTCTTGTGAAGTCACTACACCATTTTTTTTACTATCCAACACGATCTTATCACCATTGGTCAGGATCAAAACTGCCCTGTTTGAACCCGGCATTATGTCACTGGCTTCCAATTGTTTGAAAGCTTCCATTTTTCTAGTAGCCGGATGTTTCGATTCAAAATAGAAGCCTGCAAATAAAAGAATACAGGCCGCCGCAGCATACGGCCAGAACGAATGGATCCTACTTTTCTTCTTCGGCGGCTTAAATTCGATCTTATTTTTAAGCCGGTCCAATACTTCTCCTCTCGGTGTCTGCTCCTTCCATTTCGACCAGGAATCCAGGTTTTCGGGATCTGTCAGTTTTTCAAAAATCTTTTGATTTTCCAGATTGGCACATACCCAATTGTCCAATTCCGCATGCTCATCCGAACTAAGTGTTTCCTTTATATACCCGGCAATAAGGTAGGCCACCCGGTAGGCAATTTCGTCTTGCCCCCCCCCCTTTTATAGGCTGTTCATCCTTCATTATAGAAAGTTAAAAAAATATTTCCACCTTATTTCCTGATAGTAATATCCAAAAATGACCAATTGGTCTAAAAAGTTGGTCAGTTTATTTTTAAAAAAGACCAAATTTCTATCATCCCTTAACGACCCGAGAAGGTTTCAGAATGATTAAATAGAAGGGGTGTATAGGAAAATTCATTCGAAATGGGAAAAAGAAAATCTATTGCCCGCAGTGAAATATTCACGAATAACAATCTGAGGTCTGCAACCTAATTTGAATTTGCAATATTCACCAGTTAACATTTTACTTAGAGAAGAGTAATCTTATATACAATTAAGTATAATAATATTTTTTCAATTTATTTAGACCGTTGGCTTTTTGGTTCTTTACCGTACTCAATGACAACCCCATCTCATCCGCTACTTCACCAGTTTTTTTGCCTTCCAGAAAAATCATTTTTATGATTTTCTGGGACTGCTTCGGCAGACGATTCAAAAACTCATGCATTTCACGGAAAACCTCCGCTTCTATGATAACTTCCATTCGATTCTTATCAGTCGTAGGAATTTGTATAGATTCATCGGTACTACTAATTCGAGCATCCTTGTTTTTTTGAATCCATTTAATACTTGAATTTCTAACGATAGTGTAGAGATAAGATTTAAGAGCACCAAACTGATAAAATGTACCTCTCCTATCCCAAATTTTGACAAAAGCATCCTCGACAATATCCTCCGATATCATCGGATCTTTTGTTATTTTAAAAGCATAATAATTCAATGTTGAAAATAATGCATGGAAAACCTCAGAAAATGATTTTTCCTCCCCTAAACGGAAGCCATTCATCATCTTCTCTTCGTTATGTATTTCTTTTTTTCGCATCCCGATTAATTTTTGGGAGCGATACCTAAGGATAATTTTCCATTCAACTTTTGAGTAAGAATCTAGTCGCTGCAAAAAAATAGCGCAGGTCTCGACTTACAGGTTGGCGGTTCTGGGAGGAACCTGGACACAATAAGAGAAACCCACGCCGTAGCGTGGGCATCCAACTTATCATCCCGTGTCCTAGAAAATCTCCCAGATTTCCAACCGAGACTCAAAGCGAATGCTTCAAATTATATGAAGGATCGCAAATTTATTGATAGTTATTAAAATTCGAAGAAATCTTTAGTAAATATAGGAATTATAATCAATATGGTCGATTTCGACCATATCAGTGCTGAAAAAATCCTGCAATTTTCTTTCTCAGATGAATATCAAGAGAAAGAAGGAAATAAGGAAACAATTTGGTGCCTATTTGAAAAAACATCGAGAAGATGTTTTGCGAATAGGAAGTGTTCGTCAGTTATCCTTTTTGTCCAATCTGGATCAAAGTAAGCTAAGTAAGTTAGAAAAGGGACAGATAGATTTCCGATTCGACACTTTAATCGAAATTGTTGCAACCTATAAATTGAAACCTAAAAACCTTTTAGGTTTTGACATTATTTTTTTGGATAAAGAAGCCGAATAAAAATATTTATAATTATCGTCGAAAAACAACGATAATCACTGCTTTTAATTTATCAAAAACTTCCATTTGCCAACACCTTTCTTCCGTTTGCCAAGCGTTCACGGCCTAAATTTACAGTTCGATAATTACCTTGAAATTATCGGCGTACCCGGATCATCACTGGCAAAACCCGGTAACCGTGACATACAAACTGGAACAATTAGACCGACTGGTAACAGATGCTGCCCTGGGTACACTCGGCAATAAATTCATATTGTCTGAAGAAGATGGCAGCCGGATTCTCTACGAGACGCTAGAAGAGACCGAAAAGCTCAAGGAACTTTTAGTAAGGGAAATATTCAGTTTTAGTAAGGAAAAGGAAATAGAAATCTATATTAAGAACTATCAAACCTCGCTTACTCATGTACTTGACCGTTTATATTATCAGCTTCTGCAATTAAAGGACCCAGGGCAAAGTGGTATTGCGTTTTACCAGAACTTATTCAAGCTGATACAAGCGCTACTTTCATTTATTGAAGAAAGATTTTCGAAATATTTTGATAAAAGCGCGAAGGTACCCGATGTCTATCTTGTCCTCACTAGAGATGAAATACAAGAAAAACTTGGCGCTCTTGCCCAAATTATAAAGGACAAATGCTCGGACGATCCGATTTCCACTCAAATAGCCCAAAAACTTGTTGAATTCGTAGCGCCATCAACTATCACGACCCTTACTTACCGGGATATTATGTTTTACAAGGAACTGGTTAAAGAATTGGAAGACTTGAGCCTATGGGAAAGAAGAGGAGGTATTTATTCGGGTTTACAGCAACTTCTCATCTACCTGAACTATAATGATAAGGAGTTTATCAACGGGTTGGTAAATCAGTTTAAACAAGTGTTGCAGAGTAAAAACGACCTCAATGACAAAATTGATCGGCTCTTAATCTATTCAAAAGAAATCAACCAATTGCAGTTAAAACCCGACACCGCCTTTTTGGACCGACACCCATCAGTTAAAAATCAGTTGAGCAATTGGTTTGCAGAGGAACTGGCGTATTTAGAGCGCAAGCTAAAGGGACTACAAACTTCCGGATCATTGCTATCGCCATTGGCAAGCCCTAAACCAAAAGTTGTCTGTCATTTACCCGTAGACCAACTTGGCATTCTTTTCCGGGCCGCTGCCGATATTAAAATTATATCTACCTCATCTCAAAAGGTTTTGTTTGACCACATTGCTCCCTGGCTGTCTACATTGCATCGTTCAGTATTATCCGCAGAAAGCATGCGTTCGAAGTCTTATAGTCCCGAAAAAAAAGATCAGGAAGCATTGAAAGACATTCTCATGCAATTATTTCGGCAGGTGGGCAAATATTAACCTGTAATCTAATGTGTTTGAAAACTTGAAAGCCTAAGATTCAATTTCTAATCAATGAAAGTATTCTATTTCCTTCCAGGAAATTAATTAATTCATTTAAAAGATGCTGGCTAAACCCTATAAAAGCAAACCAGTCTTCCATAGGTCGATCCACAAGCTGTTGGAGCCTTACGATATCATTGAGTTCAAACATATTTTGAAGAGAGCGGCTAATATCCAGTTGATGGATATCACGATAGAGTATCTCGGATATTGCATTTTCCATATGCAGCTTTTGATGAGATGGTATTCAAGGAAATACAATCACCGGCAAATTATGGTTATTTATGAAGTTGTCAAGCATTTTTTTATAAAGGAAATATGCACGCCATGGGATATCATTCTCGGAAGAAGCCGAGACGTTTTTACCATCGAACACAAACTCCAATGAAAATAAGGTGTAATGTTATAGAAATATTTCAGCCTGATCTTTTCAATTAATTTATTATTTTTTAAGCAATTGAAATAGGTACAGGGACCTCAGGACTTGTATCGTTTTATTTATATTCTTTGTTTTGATCATTAAAAGTAAACAGAATATAAATCTTTCTAAAACACATGAACAAAACATCCACCTCCAAAAGACGATTCGCCTCAGCAAATGCCAAATACAAAGCCAGTGAAATCAAATTATTATTGGATAATTCTGCTGGCAATGTTCCCACACTGTTATTTTTAGAAAAAGAATTTAATCTTGGTAAAAATTATTTACAGAATGGCTTTCAGGAATTATATGGATTGACAATTGGAAATTATACCAAGGAACTTAGGTTAAAAAGAATCAAATCCTTTCTGAAGGACTACACGCTTACACTTGATTCCATTGCCTTAGAAACTGGGTATAACGGTGGTGAGGCGTTGTGTCGATTTTTCAAAATGATGGAAGGTGTCAGTCCGGGAGTTTGGAGAAGAAATAATTTTGAAATCGCAGATATTTAAACGCAATAATTAAATATTAAAATTAACGAGGTCGAAACCGGCAAAAATCTGCTTACTATTAAAAGCAATATACGGATGGCTATGGTGCCTGTTAGAAGTCAAAGCAGAAATTTGATTAATTTCATCCTTCTCCACTTTTTGAAATAAAACCAACTGTTTGGGCACTTTTCGGTAGATGATTCCTCGGTCACCGATTCTTGGTGAGTATTCCAGACGGGAATCGAACATTATATGTTTCAACAGTGCTATATTAATGGTTTGCAAATATTTATAACGTTTTTATTGTCCAAGTTTTAAACAAGAAGTTACAGTGTAGTCACAGTGAATGGAGGAAGGGGGCCGTAATGAGTAAAAAGATAGTCAATTACCCTACACACTATTGCTTAAATATAGGTTCATCCCCCGCAGCATTTTTAAGCGCAAACTGTCTTTCATTTCTGATTTGCAAGCTCCTAATAAGAAGATAGAAATGTTTTGCCAGTTGTTTCCTGATTGCTGGAGAATCCATTCCCGGCTTAGATTGACCCTGGGAATTTTTATAAGTTGCTTTCGAGGCATTGTAAGCGTAGCTCAGAAAATTCCTTTTTCCCAAATGAGTATATCTATGAAATAGTTGTTCCTTCCAAATTTTACTCCCTTTGGCATTGTCACTATAGGCCATCGCTACTGTCTTAGCTATTCTGCCCTTCATTTTCCTGTAATACCGAGACAAGCTGCTACCACGGATAAAAATATCTTGTCCATTAAATTCGAAACCTAAATATTGAAGTGATTTATAAAAACTCCCTTCATTGGTTTTATCAGTTGTAACATGTGCGGCAAGCAATTTCTTTTTATTAAATCCTCTTATTACTCCCTTCGAATTTTGTCGGAACTCGACTATAACAGTTTTTTTACTTTGGATTTCAAGGAAATATTCTTGATCTATTTTATCAATGACAAATTCTTGTAGCTTAACTGCATTTTCACTGTCGCAGATTATTAAGATGTCATCACAATATCTTCTGTAGATAAAGCCTTCTGCCTTAGACTTATTATACAAGTCGCGATCAAAATCTAAAAGATAAATATTTGATAGCAACGCGCTCATCGCCGATCCCTGAGGAATACCAATTGGCTTTTTGGTTTTAACGTGAATGGCTTTGTTTTTCACAACCAACTTATCACTTCGCAAGAGATCAAACTTTTCGAAGTCTTTTTTCTCAGGAACTAAATCCAAAAGTGTCTTTGGTTTTTTTGAAAGTTTATCTAGCCTAATATTGTACCTTTTAAGAATTCTATTCTTACTGATGTAACTGTATGCCGTAAGTGCTTTATATATTTTATATTGGTCGGGTGGAAGTTTTTTTTTATCGGGCGGAAGTTTCCCACTAATTATTTTTTCCCACTTCTCTTTTAGCGTAGCATGATCAATATGATCGAAATATCCTTTGATGTCTAGGGCGATAGCGGTACAAGGACCCTTCTTTTTTATTTGATCGAATACTTCTTTAGAAAATTGGATATTGCATTTACCCCCAAGATCTGTTCTGTAGGCTAACACACATTCATCAAATTCATTCGCAACTATATACTGCTCATACATTCGGCCGAGAACATAGGCGTAAAAACCAAAGATCAAACTGTCGATGTGAGAACTGAAACTTATTGGGCGAGTCTTTGTTTCAAGGTCATATTTTTCTTCTTCCTCTTGAAATTTGTAGCGTGGCGTTTTAATTAGGATTTTTAAGAATGGTGCAAAGGCCCAATTGTCCATTCTTTTATGGGTGCGATTAAAGTATTTCAGCTTATCGAGGAGTATCTGCTTTATTTCACCATGCCTTTCGGGGAACCAGAAGCGCAGATCGAAATGTGTGTACCCTTTTTTTAAGTACTTTTTCTTAGGAGTATTATTGCGGAAGGACTCTTTATAATTCACTAACTCTCGCGCTGACCACTCATTCCAGTATTGTTCGAATTCTTCAGCGGAAAGCATCGTTTTGATTTTTAATGGGAGTGGGCCATAGACCGTTTCTATCTAATGAGGATTGTTCACCTCTACAGACCTTACTCCACCCCTGGCCGATCATTTATTCAAAATGCGGCACTTCTGATCTCCTTGAGCCAAATCAAACTCGGTTTCCCGAGGCGTTTACCGAAACGAATTAAAGCTGACGAAAGAATTACTGATGATGATACTTATTATTACCCTTGATATCCTCTATCCTGGTGGGGACGGCGGAATACCCGACAGACTGACCAAGATGGCACAGATATTGACATGGATTAATAGATATCACCTATTAAACTTTCTCCCTAGGCCTATTTCAGCCGTTGCGGTTGTAACCCGTCAAATTGTATTCCAGTCTCACAATGTGACAAATCGTCATGACATTTGCTTGACTTACCAAATACTTAGATCCAAAGTCTTATTTCTAGCCTTCCCTTCTGTCAAAACCTGGACCTAATATACTTGTTAAATAGTCCATTGTTATCAATTCTGGCTGATTGATCTTATTATCATCCACCACGACCTTTTTTTGATAGTCATTTAGGTTGTCAAATGCCATTGACACAAAATCGGTATACCGAATCGGCCCGGTCTGTTCTGTGTAATGGTCAAAAATCGCATCCCCGCCTTCTTGATAAATAGTCGTTGGAATACCGGTGAGTGGGCACCGCTTGGTATCCACAATGATAAATCTGTTGTGGTTTACTGAATTCATCTTTTTAAGTTTTAATTGGTACGGAAAATTGTTATCATTTCAATTTACTGATTTTTTGGCATTAGCATACATGAGATTCTCCACTAGTTCCGAAAAAACATCAACGGAGAAAATTTAGATTATTTTCGCCTACCAATATTTTAATTGAATTGGCGGTAAAATCATTCATTAAAGACCATAAATTATCATTGTCTTTTGGAACCAACGAAAAATACCCGTCTTTAAGATCTATTATCGTAATAAATGCATCTAAAAATTCCTGGAATTGCCCCTTTAGACCATTCATCCCATCTTTAGAAAAGACGGATCTGATATGCGTAGCTGCGTTTCTAAGAATTGAAACAAATTCAAAAAAATCCCGCCAGGTATCATTATAATTTATGCGAGGGTGCATGTTTAAGAAAGTAGAAAAATCACCGTTTTTAGATTTCAGAAATTCAATAATAAATCTGTTATTTTTAGTGTCTATATCTATTCCACTACCTTTGAGGTGTTTCTTAATTGCACCATCAATTCTATTATAGTAACTTCTCTCGCGAGTATCATCTATTATTTCAGGAAAATATATTCTATGAATCACCTCTAGAAATACCAATTCCATTTCGTTATATGCCTTTGAAACATATAAATTGGCGGTTCTTCCAAAGAATTCTTTAAACCATTCTGGTAAATCATTCATACTTTTCTCCAACTCTAAATTCAAACTTTTAAGCCATCCTTGTTGTGAATTATATGGTATATCGTAAACATAAAAACCAGATTCGAATGCTCGTCGATCCGGATTAATATCTTGGCTAATTATTTCTTCGATTTTGCCTTTAAGAAACGTATTCCAAAAATGCAAATCGCTGTTAATTTGGAAAAGTGTATCCATATATCTCCTATACGAATCCCTTATAAGCAATAAGTCAGATGGTTCTAAATCACTTTTTGATGTCAATTGCGCAGCATCCATAAATTGAAATTTGTCTAAGATACTAAATTATTTCGTAATTCATTACTATTTTCTTTAGTTTGCCCAGTTTATAGCATTAAAATAGTTTTTATGACTACGCTGCAATTAGGTTTGGTCTCTAATATTATAGGGACAGTTTTAATTTTTATATGTGGTTTCCCATCACTGATAAATAATGAAAACACTCAAGGTTTAATGAGTACTGGTGAATTAAGTAAAGAAGATGATAAAAAGCGGAGAAGAAAGAATATAATAGTTAAATCTGGTGGTTATACAGGTATTCTTTTATTACTCGTTGGATTCATTATTCAATATCTAGACACGAAAAAATAAAAAAACGCCCGTGGAAATGTTTGTAATCCCTGAGGCTACAAGCAGACTCTATATTATTGTGAAATTATAATGTTGCTTAACATATTATTTTTGAATAGCATTTCCAAACTTAAATGAGAACTTACTATGTAATTACTTTGACGAGCAGGAAGCCAAAAATCGGAGAAATTTAGTATCGCGGCCTCCAATGTAGTTACATCCCCTATATCTCCTGCGATTTTATCCATATCGCTAATTTTAGAATGACAGTTTACGATAAACCCTAGAATAACTTTCCCATTTTCGAATGATTCCCCCTTTAATTTAAAATATGTCGAAATGCTATCTATAAACGTCTGTTTTGATATTTTTAGTGAGGGTAAAATTTCTACTTTGATATATGTTCGGTCACTACAATCGCCACCATTCATTATTAATTTATTGGCTGAGTCCGCCGATATGTAAGTTTGAGAAAAGGTTAAAATCGGAAAAGATGAAATTAGCAGAAAGATAAAATAGCGGTTCATGTGACTGTTTTATTGGTATGAATTTATCCTTATTTTAATCAAGTTGCTGTTTTTAACCCCTTTAATTTATTATCCCTTTGTGTTACGGTAAGTGGAAACACTTATGTTTTCGATCCTATATTTGGACATGGCCAAAAAACCCATTCTTACCATAGACCTCAACGTTTGGTGTACCCTCTCGGAACGCTCAAAACTAGAGAATATTAAACTGGGAGCCCTTTCTGCCCGGTTGGTCCGTACCAAGAGGGGGAAGACACCAAACCCAATAGAGTACTGGGAAATTAAAGATCTCGGGATTACTCTAGTAAAACGGAAATAAAGTTATGCTCTCCCCGACTCATAACTTTTTCCGCACCTTCCCGAGGTGATAATGGAGATCTACATGATTTTACGTGAGTGAATTATTTCCTCACCTAAAATCCACTCACAATGCGCTACGAAGAAATCAAAGCAGCTCAGCTCCTTCACACAGACCGCCAACAGTTACTCGATTTTTTACACCAAGTAATTACCTACGGGAGAGAAACCCAACAGGGAGGATTGGTTCGTCGGGCCAACCAGACCCTACAAAGCCTGTCCATGAAGACGATGTTTATGCCGGGTCCTGCTGAAAAGAATTACAGGAAGTTTCAGTGTATTGAAATCATTGACTAAGGCCCGTTTTTGATCCCCTTAAAACTGTAAACCCCGATTTGTCGGCGTTTTTTTGTTTCTTGAATTTCCTTTTTATTGCTGGAATGAGGAATGTCAGGCCAATTACCAACCAAACCACACCTTCTAAAATAGTTGGGTTATGATAAGCTCCCGGGTGCTCCAATACCCATTTAGAAGGATATATTGAGCCATAAATTTTGGCGATACCAAGGAGAGTTCCAGTAATTCCTAATATAAGCCAGGCGTTTGATTCAGGGGGAGGACGGCGAGGGAATAGGCGCATGGTCTGAAATTACCAAGAAATAACAACTTTTGTAACCCCAGTGTTCCTTGGGATTTCAATTGTCGCGGTAAAGAATTACCATCGAAGGGGGTACGGAGGGGAGGATGATACCGAGTGGAGGGATCGAACCTGATTCGTAAAAATTTCAGACACAAACGCGTTTATTTAGTTTCATAATTGTAGCTTCCCTCTAAATATTTAAACAATCCATCAATGAATTTCGATATTCAAAACCTTATATCCGTTGGGATTGGACTAGTATTTATACCAGTATCTGTATCTTATAGGAAGAAAATAAATAGATTACAATCCACGGGTATAGAGGTTACAGGGATAGTATTTGACATCGTTTACCGCTCCAATATGCCGGGGAACATACGTAGCAATCGTTATCCAATTATTAGATTCCTTACTGTAGAAAACAAGTGGATGACTGAGGAATACAAAAATTCAATAGGTCTGTTTAAGAAAGGGAAAAAAGTAACTGTTGTTTATAATCCTGAAGATCCCAAAGACTTCATAGTCAATAATCAGGCACTCAAATACATTCCTACCGTATTCCTGATATTTGGCGTTATGGCTATTTGTTACGGGCTCTTGAATTTGTTGAAATAATTTTCAACTAATTTGATTGCTCACTTCATCACCTCCACAACAAACCGATCAACCCCTATTCTGTACTGGTATCGCAAAAACTCAACAGCCATCAATCTTCTCCCAGTGACCTTACATTGGTAAGTTATAGGGTCCACCTGTCTCCAAACCTCCCTCACCGGGGTATTAATTCTAGTATCTAATTTCTGCAATTTTTGGAATATGTCTGGGAATTGAGTTTCCATTATCGACTGTTTTTAAGCCGTTCCACGATGTGGCAGAGGGAGTAAGTCAAGAGAGAGACGAGAAACATTAATATATTCATGATATTAATCCTGTTTTTCTAAAAATCCTCCATCTATCGGCTTAGAGGGGTGGTGTTTTTTTATCACTTTAAAAAAATGGCCCATATCTGTGAAAACAGTCTGGGACCAGCCATGTACTATTAGTAAAAAACTCATTTCATTTTAAAAAACCCAGTCCAGGTCGATACTGAACCGGGTACTCGATTCAAAACAAAAAATTAATGGATGCAGATTTATGGTTTCAACTCAATATTCTTCAGCTCCGCGCTCTGGGAGTTGGCGACGAGTCCGAAACGACTGGCCAAAGCTGGAATCTCGGAGCTATCATTTTTATATCCCTTCGCGTTCCATTTCGCTTGACAAGCCTCTTTGAATAGATTCAACATATGTTCCTGAGTTACGTCCGAAATCACAGACGGTTTAAATTTTTTGATCACCCTATCTTCATAAGGCTTATCCTGAAACTCGTATTCACTCGCTCCCATTTCTGTCATAGCCTTGGCGATGTAAGCATTCTCCACGCGGCGCGCGTCCAGGTCGTAACCTGATTTGAACAAATTGAAATTCCGGTTATGGTCTGGGTCTTTTGAATCGCAGGCTGACTTCAAAAAGTTTGAGGGATTGTGGAGACCGCGGGCGCGAGCCTGGATTACCTTTCCATTGGCTGGGTCTGATTGATAACGGGCCATCTCCCTTTCAAAATAATTAAGTTCCTTCTTTCCAGTCTCCTTCTTGTTTTCCACTTCCGACTTAACCTTTGACGAAGTCACTCGAAAGAGACCGGATAGGTTGTTATTGACTCGTTCTTGAACATTCATATAGAAATTTGTTAGTTACTTTTTGATGATTTTCAAACTGTGTGTTTCACCGGTGCTTTCTTCCACACTTCCAGAATCTTTTTATGGTAGGTCCATGCGTCAATTTCATTGACACCGTACCGGATGGCGCATTGCAATGTAAAATCACTCATCATCTTGTCTGGGATTACAAATGTTTTGCCCACACTCTCAACGGTAAACTGAATCCCATTTTTATAGATTGGGCAACCAATATCGCAAGAGTTTTTAAACAGTCGGGAAGCCATTTGATTAGGAATGGGCTGAGAGTAGTCCCAGTTCCAAGGCGTTTCTACATCCGGAGAATTGTTATAGTCTCTTTTGATCATATTCTTTACATTGGATAAGAAACTTTTTAAAACATTTAAATCGGGTTGAACTGTTTGCATATGATAATTTAATTTGTTTCGTTTATCAGACCGTTACCAAATTGTAAGCTTTTGACTTGAAATAGTCTTTGCCCATTTGGAAATAAACCATGACCAGAACCAAGCCTTCGTCGTAGGTTGCGACTCGTGTGACCGAGATCAGTCTCGGATAGAATATCACATCTTCAATTTCCACTCGGAGTTCACCATCTATAATTTGTGGCCATTCACCGCGCCACTTTCTATAATTTATTTGGCCTCCGTTTTTACCATTGGTATTTTTGTTACTCATTTTTGTATTATTTTATTACCAGTTTAAAATTCTTGCGAGGACGTTTCAAACTGGTTTTTTTGTGACTATTTTCGACTTCTTCTCTCCCCACTATTCTTACGAATAGATTCCATGACTTCACTTAACTGGAATCTGTAACTGTTCCCAATCCGGTAACATCCTTCCAGTTCACCTCTCGCGATTAAATTCTCGATGGTGTTAGGATGAAGATGAAGTTTGTTCGCCAGTTCAATTTTTGTAATCATTGACTCAGATTCGATTCCACTAACAGTTACGTTCATACGAGAATGTATTTGTTTGTGTAAAAATCTGTGAGAATGGTTATCTAACCTCGATTATGTGTCGATAATTTTATGACAGTTAACTCGACGTAGTGGATTTAACATGAGTGTAACTAGTCGTGGAGAGATCTAGGGAAGAGAGAAATGTTTAATTCCAATGTATGCAAAATCGGGCGGTATGTTGTATCTGGGCTTAAATAATAAAACCAAATCAGATTGTCGGTTATCATATAGTATTTGGCACGGTTTACATTTAATATATCTAGCGTTTCCGTAAATTCTCCAAAGTTTGAATCTTTGCTAAAAAAAAATTGAACACCATTTAACGTGTCTTTTTCGGCAAGAATTTTTCTTATTTGTTTTTCCGCGTAAGCAAATCTTTTTTCGTCTTCCACCTTTTGTCCAGTGAGGTTAATTATTGCGTAGTCTCGGAGCGGAGGAAAATGATCTCTATATTGTCTAGAATATCCCGGATGCTTTTTTGCATATTTTTCATTGTAAAGGAAAATAGAAAATGTCTTTGGATATCTTATTATTTTAGCATTTTTGGAAAAATAAATTAAGAGGATAGGAAGTAATACTAAACTTATCATTCCCGGGACATAGTAGATTTTCTTTCGTTTCAAGGGTTCTATTTGTATTGGGATACAAAAACAAAGAATTTCCATAAATTCCAGAATTCCGAAGGTTTTTGTTCCTTGGGTGTTCTTTAGACATTCAAAAATCACCTCTCACCATTGGTATTTTAAGCACCAGGATCGTCCCTATGACTGGAACCGAACTCGAAATATACCTATAGAGGTCTTTCTTTAATGAAGAATAATAAAAAATCTGACTGCTGGAGAATGAATTATCCAGACACCTCTACATAAAATAAAAAAACTCCCATAGTCTCTGTTTGTAATGAATCCGCCTACAAGTAGCTTTCTTCAGACGTTCGGTTGAATATAGGAATCTTGGCGACGCAAAAAAATTACAACAGCCTTCTACAATATGTTAATGATTTACAATTGGGTGGTTAAAAAGGATTCATCCCGAGTTATAATTCTTTCCCCATGGGTGGACAGATAATTTCCATACTTGCTTCAAACTGGTATTTTTTGGTTCTCTATTGGTAATGATTTCGCTGAAGGCTGACCCCATATTTGTAGTGAACTCAAACACTACTTATGCTCAGCTCAATTTCCTGGACATCATTTTTCTGGATGCTGATCCCTTTGGTAATTCTCTATTATCTATTGGTGCTCATATTTTATTATAGGAAGGATTTGTTTTCATTGCAGAGATACACCCATGAATCTGAAAATGAGTTTTCTAATTATGCTTCGACGCTCTCTTCCAACTCTGAACAGACTGGCCTCCCATACCCGTCTTCAAAACAAATTGAAGAATATACTCCTGACACCGTTCACGAACTCATAGAAGACTTAAAATTTCTTTTTGTTCACGCTTCGAAAACCAACATGGTAAAAGAAGAACTGGTCCAGGCCGTCCGCTCGAGCCTGAAGAAATATCCGGGTATCGGACAGAACGGCTATTTGGAAGACCTCAACTGGCATATCACCCAGGAAGCCAGAGAAAACTGTCGGTTGGAGCTCCTTCCAGAAGATCTGAAACGAATCTGGAGTTCTTAAAAAGTAATTCTCCATTCGACCCCCAGGTGTAAGAGAATGATGATGGGGATAGGGGGCGAATGGAGATTTTCTCATTGCTATTATTCATCTTAAAAGACAGAGAACATGAAAATCGGTGCAGGTTGCTTTCTTAAAAGATGGTCGGGTCATCAGAGGACCCGCCTATCTTCGATCTCTTCGCTTCTGGCTAGAATGGTAAAAGCCATCGCCTTAACCCTGGTCACGACCAAGGGGTTTGGTCAGGATGGCAATGCGGGGATTACTGCCGCTACAACCAACATCACCAGTTATTTCGCAACGGGAGTCACATTGATGTATGCCATCGGAGCCGTGCTGGGCCTGGTCGGTGCGGTCAAAGTATACCAGAAATGGTCTCACGGAGATCAGGATACCAGCAAGGTTGCCGCGAGCTGGTTTGGCAGCTGTATTTTCCTGGTCATCGTGGCGACCGTTCTCAAATCTTTCTTTGGCGTGTAAACACCTTTGACCATGTCCAACAGTGCATACAAAATCAACAAAGGCATCAACAAACCCATCGAGTTTAAGGGACTCAAAGCCCAGTATATCTGGTATCTCGCGATTGGCATGCTCTTGCTCTTACTCGGATTTGCCATTCTATATATGATCGACGTCAACGCCTATGTCAGCATTGCTCTGATCGTCGGCGCCGGCACCGGGTTCTTCTGCTGGGTTTACCGCTTGAGCAATACCTACGGCGAACACGGAATGAAAAAGAAGATGGCCAGCCGGAACATTCCAAAAAACGTAAAATGTTACAACCGCCAAGTTTTTATTACTTATCACCAACCAGAAAAAACCCGTGATGGAAAGAAATATATCCGATATACTACCCATACTGGATGTTGAGCAGGACGCCATCCTCTCTAAACAGGGAGATGTCACGATTGGCTTTGAAGTGACCCTGCCTGAAATCTTCACGCTCTCCAACGAGGACTATGAAGCTTTTCATCAGGGATGGATCAAAGCCATCAAAGTACTGCCCAAATATTCCATTTTTCATAAACAAGATTGGTTTACCGAATCCAAATACGCGGCAGACTTCTCTAAGGAAGATAGCAGCTTCTTATCCCGCAGCTCGGAACGTTTCTTTCACGAGAGACCTTTTCTCGCCCACCGGTCCTACCTATATATCACCAAAAGATCCTTACAACATAAAAATTCGAGCTCGCTCAGCTCCAGCCTTTTGAAAAAATCCATCGTGCCGGACCTGGCCCTCAATAGTCGGTTGCTTCAGGAATTTCAGGATGCGGCCGGTCAGTTTCAGCAAATTCTGGAAGACAGCGGCTTTGCCCGGTTAAGAAGACTGAAAACAAAAGACCTGACCAGTAATGGCGTCCGCGCTGGCCTGATCGAACAATATTGCTTCTTACTCGAAGATGATCGCCTCTTCATCAAAGACATCTCCTTTGACCACGGCATTCAGGTGGGAGACGCCTACTGCCAGCTTTTTACCTTGGCTACTCCTGAAGAGCTTCCGGGTCTATGTGGGTCCAGGATAAATTATGACCGGTACTCCACCGACAAAACCAAATTTTCGGTAGGATTTTCTTCCGCTCTCGGACAACTCTTGAGCTGTAACCACCTCTACAATCAATACATCTTTCTGGACGAACCCCAGAAAACCATCAAGATGATGGAAAGCAAAAGAATCAGACTCCAGTCCCTATCTGCTTATTCCAGAGAAAACACGATCGCCAAAGATGCCGCCAACGATTTTCTGAATGAAGCCATCGGAGATCAGCGGTTGCCAGTAAAAGCACACTTTAATATATTGTCCTGGACCGACGACTGGAACCAGGTAAAAGATATCAAAAACCTCGTGTCATCTGCCCTGTCCCAGTTGGATGCGGTACCGAAGCAGGAGCTGTCGGGATCACCGCAAATCTTCTGGGCGGGCATACCGGGGAATGAAGCGGATTTTCCGATGAACGATGCCTTTGACACTTTTGCGGAGCAGGCTACCTGTTTTCTGAATCTCGAATCCACTTACCGGTCTTCCCTCTCTCCCCTGGGTATCCGGCTCGGAGACCGGCTTACGGGTAAGCCGGTACAGGTAGATATCTCTGATGAACCCGTCAAGAGAGGCATCATCACGAACCGCAACAAATTCATACTGGGTCCATCTGGCAGTGGCAAGTCCTTTTTTACCAATCATATGGTGCGCAGTTACTATGAGCAGGGAACTCATGTGGTGCTCGTTGACGTCGGTCACAGCTACAAGGGGTTGTGCGACCTGGTACAGGGTTATTATTTTACCTATTCGGAGAAAAATCCAATCCGGTTCAATCCATTTTATATTGGGCCGGGAGAAACCCTGGATACAGAAAAAAAGGAAAGTATCAAAACCCTTCTGCTGGCACTTTGGAAAAAGGACAACGAATCCTTTAACCGCTCAGAATATGTGGCCCTATCCAACGCGCTCACCGGCTACTACGAAAGAAACCAGGGTTTCCCCTGTTTCAACAGTTTTTATGAGTTCCTGAAAAACGATTTTGTTCATGTCCTGGCTGGTGACCAGGTAAAAGACAAAGATTTTGATGTTTCCAATTTTCTCTATGTCCTCCGACCCTACTACAAGGGAGGAGAATTCGACTACCTGCTCAATGCATCAGAAAACCTGGATCTTCTCCAACAACGCTTCATTGTCTTCGAACTGGATAATATCAAGGATCATCCCATCCTATTTCCTGTCGTCACCCTGATCATCATGGAAGTATTCATTTCAAAAATGCGCAAACTAAAAGGTATCCGCAAGATGATCCTGATCGAAGAAGCCTGGAAAGCCATTGCAAAGGAAGGGATGGCGGAGTATATCAAGTACCTCTTCAAAACCGTCCGCAAATTTTTCGGGGAGGCGATCGTCGTTACCCAGGAAGTGGAAGACATCATCTCTTCCCCGGTGGTCAAACAAGCGATCATCAACAACAGCGATTGTAAAATCCTGCTGGATCAATCCAAATACCAGAACAAGTTTAACCAGATCCAGGAATTACTCGGACTAACCGAAAAAGAAAAGACGCTCGTCCTGTCCATCAACAAATCCAATGATCCGACAAAAAAATACAAAGAAGTCTTTATAAGCCTGGGGGGAGTTTTGTCCCGGGTTTACCGGACGGAAGTCTCTCTGGAAGAATACCTGGCTTATACAACAGAAGAAACAGAAAAAATGAAAGTGCAGGAATATTCCATGCGGTGGGGAAATATCGAAAAAGGCATTGCGGCGCTTGCAGGGGAAATCTCAACAAATACAGCGTTATGAAGCGGTTTATCTGGATGGGTTTCTTCCTCTTCGGAAGCCTCGAGGCTGCCCGCTCCCAGATCATCATCACGGAAATTCTAAAAGCTGTAATCAACGCAGCCGACCTGGTCGTTCAGCAGGTTCAGAATGAAACGATCGTACTCCAAAATGCAGAAAAAGAGATTACCAACGTCATGTCCAAACTTCAGCTGGATGATATCACCAGTTGGGTGCAAAAACAAAAGGACCTCTATCAGGAATATTACCAGGAACTGGCGATGGTAAAGGACCTGATTTCAGGTTATGACAAATTAAAGGCCCTGGTTCAAATGCAATCCAACATCGTTTCTGAATATCAGCGGTCGGCTGGCTTATTTAAGCAGGATAAACATTTTTCGGCAACTGAACTCAACTATATGACGGGTATTTATTCCGGTATCCTGGATCAAAGCCTGAAAAACCTGGACCAGGCCATGCTCGCGGTTAGTTCCCTGGTCACCTCCATGACGGATGCCCAGCGGATCCGTCTGATCGAAGATGCCTCCAAGGGAATGCAGAAAAACTGGGATGACTTAAGACGCTTTAATAGCCAAAATGTCTCCCTCAGCCTGGGTAGAAGTAAGTCCGAGGAGGACATCCTGGCTGTCAAAGACCTATACGGATTGGAATGAAAGGGTTCTGTCGGGGCAGCTTCGGCTAAACCTGCCCTCTGAAAAAAATAAACAAATGTTTACGCCTTATCTCTAGAATCTATGAAGCGCATCCGGTTGATATTTTTTTTCTTGAGTCTGGGCGGATCGGTGTCTGCACAAGCAGATATCCAGGCCATGTTAAAGCAGATTGCTCTCATTGCTGTGCATGTGCAGGAACTGGAAAAGGCCATTGAAATTGCCCGGTCGGGTCTTGCGACCATTTACGATATAAAAAATGGCGAGTTCAATTTGCACAGTCTTTTCTTCAGTTCTTTAAAGTCCGTAAATCCGGCGGTCGCGAAGTATACAAAAATTGGGGAGATTATCCAGGACCAGGGATTGATCCTTTCTGAATTCCAGCAGCTCATCCATAGACTGGCTTCCTCCAAAACGATCTCCTCAGCCACCTTATCCTATGTCAATACGGTCTATACCCATATGACGGATGAATGTTCCAAAACCCTGAATGACCTGATGGTGGTAACGACCGGTGATGCACTGGAAATGACGGATGATGAGCGGATCACGCGGATAGATGGAATGTACCGGGATATGCAAGACCGGTCCGCGTTCACGGTACAGTTCTCGTCGGCAGCCACAAACCTCGTCCGAGAAAGTGAAAAGGAATCGTCAGAAATAAAAGCACTCAAAATCCTGGAATAGCATTTTTATATGAAGAAGAAAATAATCCTCTCACATTTTTTAGCCACGTTGGTTGCTTTCCTGCCCATTAGGGGAAAGGCACAGGCCTATGAGCTGGAAAGACTGGTCTTGGATATTGAAAAGCTGGCCCAGCTTAAAGCCGTACTGACCAATCTATATAAGGATTACGAAGTGTTGGAAAATGGCTATACCGCTATCCGCAATATTGCGGAAGGAAATTTTAACCTGCACAAACTGTTTCTGGACGGCCTGCTGGCAGTCAGCCCGGCAGTTCAAAAATATGAGCGCATTGTGGATATCATCAGTGACCAGGAGAAAATCCTGTCAGAATACAAATCGGCCTATTCCATATTCAAACAGGACAAACATTTTACGCCGGATGACCTGGTCTACCTCTCGACGGTTTATAACAACCTGGTTACAAAAAGTGAAAAGAACCTGGAAAATCTTTTCGACGTCATCACGGCCAGTAAACTCCGGATGAATGATGCGGAAAGACTGGAGGCGATTGATGCCATCTACCGCGATACCCATGACGAACTAATATTTCTAAGGCAGTTTGATAACAGGACGGCGGTGCTGGCGACGCAGCGGGCAAAACAGGAAGAGGGTATCGGTACGGTCAAAGGTCTATATGACCTTCCCTAGAGGATTAAAGTGAAGATTGAAATATGAGGTGTATGAAAAAAATAAGTGGCAGAGCGGGATTGGGCTTTTTGTTTTTCCTGCTCCCGGTAATTTCTGAGGCGCAGGACCGCTACGAAGGATTTCACGGGCTGCAACAAGTCCTGGAAAATCTCTACGATCAAATGATTCCCCTCTCGAGCCAGCTGATTGGTGTTGGCAGGGCACTGGCTGGTTTTGCGGCTTTGTGGTATATCGCCTCCCGGGTCTGGAGGCACCTCTCCCGGGCTGAACCGATCGATTTTTATCCGCTCCTGCGCCCCTTTGCAATCGGACTTTGCATCGGACTTTTCCCGATGGTGCTGAACCTCATCAATGGAATTTTGCAGCCGACCGTCGCAGCAACAGACGCCATGGTGATGAATACCAATCAGGCACTGCAGGACATGTTGGATGGAAAAACACAAGCGATTTCGCAACCACAAAATCCGGCGCTGAGTCCGGACGATGATCCGAGTCACTGGTACCAGTACGCCCATCCGGATGTGCCGGCCAGCCCTACGCCGGATTCGGGTAATCCGATCTCTAGTGCCCTTTCTGCATTCAGCATTAAGAACCTCATCAAGACCTGGATTGCGGAGATCCTGGAATTATTCTATCAGGGGGCCGCGCTTTGTATCGATACGATCCGGACTTTCAAACTGGTCGTGCTCGCCATTCTGGGTCCTTTTGTCTTTGGACTCAGCGTCTTTGATGGTTTTCAGGATACGCTCCGCCAGTGGATTGCCCGCTACATCAATGTTTTTCTCTGGCTTCCGGTGGCCAATATTTTCGGAGCGATCACGGCCAAGATCCAGTTGAATATGATGGTGCTGGAGGCATCTGGTGGTAGTACCGATCCTTTCTTCGGCGATACGAATACGGCTTATCTGATATTTCTGCTGATTGCCATCATCGGATATTTCACGGTGCCTTCCATTGCGGGATATATTGTCCATGCCGGCCATCACGCTTTGTTTAACCGGACCTCTGCCCTGGCCACGACCGCCGTTTCCACTTATACCGGAATGATTTTACGGGGCAGCAATTATACATCTGCCTCTTTTGAAAACCCTGCCCGCGGCGAAAAAACTTATTCAGCAGGCGGATCGCCCAAAGGTTCGGTCGTTTCAGACTACAAGACAAAAAAGATAACGGGTGAAACCTGAAAACCCTGTTGCTTTTATTCAAAAAATATTCTGGAATTATTTAACACCCATTCATGTTTACCAAAGCGAAAAATATCGATACTGCCTTTCAGCACATAAGGCTTTTCAGCCTCTTTTTTCTGGGCAGCTGTGCCGTTATTACTTGTCTGGTAAATCTGAACGCCCTGAAACTGGTCCGGCAGTCAGAAGCGCGTATTTATATTCTGGCGAATGGAAAAATCCTGGAAGCTTTTTCGGGGGATAGAAAAGACAACCTGCCGGTAGAAGCCCGTGACCACATCACCATGTTTCATCATTACTTTTTTACCCTGGACCCGGATGAAAAGGTCATCACCAGCAACCTGACCAAATCCCTTTACCTCGCAGACGGTTCTGCTAAAAAACAGTACGACAACTTAAGGGAGAACGGCTACTACCGAAACATCATTTCCGGGAATATCAGCCAACAGCTGGAGACCGATTCGATCTCGCTGAACATGACCGACTATCCCTACTTTTTTCATTATTCGGCTAAGGAGAAATTGATCCGTCTGACGACCATCGTTACCAGGACCCTGGTTACCGAAGGATACCTGCGCAACGTTGCCCGATCAGACAACAACTCCCATGGTTTCCTGATAGAAAGATGGGCCATTTTGGAAAATAAAGACATAAAAACAGAATTCCGCTAGTAAGACTGATTAAATAATAAGATCATGTACATTTTTAGAAAAAGGAAAAAAAGCGATCCCGTCCCGCGCGGCTTTGCAGCAAAAAAAAGCATTGGCTGGAACAGAATCCTTGAAAAGAAAAAGGCAGCGCTTGCTGTCTGGTTGGGCCAAAAAATCAATGCCTGTTCGGTCAGCCAAAAAAAAGCGGGCCTGATTTTGTTTTGTCTCCTGTTCGGTTCCTGGAGTATCATGCAACTGGTCCCCCTGTTCTATCCCCATCCTTTCCCCAGCCATTTTCTTTTCATAACCCATCTCAGATCTCCTGATCCTTCGGAACTATCTTTTTCGGATTCACTCATCCGAAGGGCCAAAAACGCCGCCCATTGGCTTGACAGCCTGAAAGTCCCCGATAGCCCATCGATCAAAGCCATTTTCCTGACAAAACCGGTCCTGCCTGAAAAGACACTCGAAGATTTTTATCCATTTCAAATAAAATAGTTATGTCCTCCATTCAGTATTCACCCAGGTTCTTAAAGCACCGCAAATTTCTGCTGATGTTGCCCGTCCTTATCCTCCCCTTTCTCATCGGGCTGTTTGTCATCCTGGGTGGTGGGAAAGCAAGTTCCGAAAGCCTTGCGACGCACCCTTCGACGGGCCTTAACACAAAACTTCCAGATGCTCACATCAAAAAGGGGAACGATAAATCAAAGTTGTCGCTCTATGAAGAAGCCAGTAAGGATTCAGCCGTCCTCAGAGAAAAAATAAAAAACGATCCTTACTATAGTTTGGAGCCGCACGATTCATCCAGTGTCAACTCATCCAGTTCTGAAGCAGTCGACCAGCATGCCTCCCGGATCGTGAGCCAGTTAGCGGTACTCAAGTCCGTACTGCAACATCAAAAGGAGCCGACGCCTGCGGATGTCCCGCCTTCCCATGCCGGTTCCAGATCTTCCCAGTCCCCACCGGCTCCAAACGATCCGTCCAAAGCGGGCAACTTGAAAACGCACAACCCGGATATCGATCAGCTAAATACTTTACTCGATAAAGTCATGGTGATCCAGCATCCGGAAATAGTCCGGGACAGCCTCACGGAACTAGACAAATCCAGAAAGTTGGCAGCCTTTCATGTAGTGCTCAATCCAATACCCAGAGATATTGAAACTTTTGGAACGGGTGTGGAAACTAAAAATGAAGGATTCCAGGAACCCAATCCTTTCTTCGACCTGGCAAAGGACGCGTCCATAGTGGATCTTTCTCACACCAGCCTTGAAGCCGTCTTTCCTGAAACGCAGGTACTCATCTCCGGATCTACCGTCAAACTCAGACTGCTGGACGATATCCGGATTGCCGGTCACTTAATTTCTAAGGATCAGTTTATATACGGGATTGCTACCCTCAATGGCGAAAGACTTAAAATTCAGTTCAGTTCCGTTCGCGCAGGAAACGATATTCTCCCCGTCTCCCTGGAAGCCTATGACCTGGACGGTTTGGCGGGTATTTATATTCCCGGCAGCCTTGACCGCGATATAGCCAAACAATCTTCCGATCAGGCGCTCAGCGCGATGACCCTGACTTCGCTGGATCCTTCTATCGGCGCGCAGGCCGCCGGAGCCGGCATACAGGCAGCAAAAACACTTCTCAGCAAAAAGATCAAGTTGGTAAAGGTGACCATAAAAGCAGGCTACAAGGTTTTATTAAAAGACACCAAATCCTAATTCAAGCACCATCAAAAAAATCATTATGAAAAGACTATTTGCCCTGGCTATGTTATTTTTTTCCCTCTTCGGCTCTGCTCAGGTTTCGATTCCTTCCTATACGGTCGCTGTCACCTGTAAAAAAACGACCAATATCCTATTTCCCTACCGGATCCAAAAAGCGGATATCGGATCGGCGGATGTAATCGGACACAAAGACCCACAACTGGAAAATGTGCTATTCCTTAAAGCCGCTAAAAAAGGATTTGCGCCTACCAACCTGAGTGTTTATACCACGGATGGCAAGTTCTATTCCTTTATCGTACGCTACGAGGAAGAACCTGATACGCTGAACCTGTCTTTCATGCCCGATCAGAAAACGGCCAGTCCCGTTGTTGACTCCTTTATGGATGCCCAACTCGACAGTGATGCGGCGGAAATTCTCAGTCAGTCTTCGTTTATGCACCATAAATCCAAATCTGAAGAGATGAAGGCAGTGCTCAACGGGATTTTCCTCATGGACAACCTGATCTGGATCAGGGTACTGATAAAAAATCATGCGGAGCTGGTATATAGTCCCCGGACAACCCGATTTTTCATCCGGGATAAAAAACTAGCCAAAAGAACAGCCATTCAGGAGTCCCCGATAGAGTTCTGTTGGAAGTGTCCACAGGCGCCCATTCCCGGCCACGGTAAATCAACATTGCTATTTGCATTTCCTTCTTTCACTCTTTCGCCGGAAAAGATCCTCATCCTTCAAATGGAAGAAAAAAATGGAGAGCGGGCGATCACGCTCAGCATCCCCTCCAAATACCTTTTAAATACCAAACCCCTTCCCTAGAAGTTGAACATTTCATAACCATCAAAAAATTAAAGTCATGAATGAAAAAAATGAAGCCTACATAAAGAACAACATCAAATTTCTGGGATTCAGCGACAGCCTGTTCCCCGAACTGATGAAAAACATGGAGAACCGGTTTACGGATTTTGTCTTAACCCACGAAAGGGAGTACGGAAAGGAAAAGCTGGAGGCGAAACTCTATTTCAGTAAATCGCAAATCGGCGATATGTATTTTGTAAACCGGTACCTGGCGACCCTCGTAAAACCCAACCAGGAACGGGTTTCACAAATGATCTATTTGGATAAAGGAAACGGACTTACCCAAAAAGAGACCTACAACCTCTTGAGTGGAAGATCTGTCTACACTGATCTTAAAAATAAGGAGGGAGAAAAATATAATGCCTGGGTCAAGCTGGATTTTCTGGAAAAAGAAGCCAGCGGGAACTATAAAATGAAACAATTCCACGAAGGGTATAAATATGACCTGGTTGAAACGCTCCATAAATACCATATCCGGGAGCTTTTGGATGTAGAGCAAAAAGAACGGCTGTTACAGTCTCTTAAAAGAGGAAACACCCAGCAAGTAACTTTTGAAAAAAGCGGTGTTTCTGAGCGACTGTGGATTGAAGCCAATCCACAATTTAAGTCCTTAAATATCCTGGACGAACAAAACCGGAAAATCTACAATCAACTCGTGTTAGAAAAATATGGTCAGGGGGAAATTCCCCAAGAGACCGCCCAGCAAGCTGAAGCCAAAGAACATAAACAAGGCCAGGCTTTTTCGGAAAGTCAGCCGGGGATTAAAACAGAAATTGTAGAACCTCCCATTGAGAAAAAAGCCAAACGGATAAAACATTCCCAGAAATCTTAATAAGGTGAAGGCAGAATTAATCCTGTTTCATTTTCTTGACGCATCTGCGGAAAATGGCCAGATTGGTCCTGGCCACATTAGTCTTTATCTCGCGCTAGTAAAATACTGGGCGGAAAAGGATTTTGAAGATCCTTTTCCCGTTGACCGGATCCAGGTGATGGCTTGGGGAAAAATCAACGGCCGAAGTACTTATCAGAAATACATTCAGGATTTATCCCGATACGGTTATATTGGTTATAACCCTTCTTGTAATCACTCCCGTGGAAGTCTGATCAGTATGGAAAAATTCTCAAAAGAGTTTAGAGAATTTGCAAACGCTTTGGGCAAGGGGGGCTTCGAAGCTATCCGATAAAAATTTATTATTGAATTACTTAAATGTTGCATATTTTGAGTCAACACGAATTACGGCAAGAAGTCAAAGGCTTAATGGTTGCGAGGAAACAAGTGAACGGTAGTTGAATGAAGGTGGCTGCAAATGTCAATCAATGGTGAACGGAATGGTTGCTACTTTTCGCATATGATTTTGCTATTGCTGGACGATACTTCAAGTTTCATAAACTGTGTTTACAAGCAATTCAAAATCAACCTTACTATACCTCTATTTCCTATTAACCATCTAAATATGAAAATAATAAGTTTAAAGATCTCAAACGCTCTCAGCTTTCCGTTTCTAGAACACTTTGAACAAACAGAAAATACGATAGAATTTAGAAAAGACTTGAATATTTTGATTGGTGCCAATGGATCTGGCAAATCAAATATGCTTGAAATAATTTTTAAACTATTACAAGTTCATTTTTTTGAATACTATTCCATTCACGACGCTGCCATTCATGATACAACCGCCAAACCAATAAGAGTAAATAACGATCGATCTACTCAGATTCAAAATACAATTTCTAAGAATAAGCTAAGTCAAGCCCAGGATTCTCTCGTTCAAATAGAAGTAATCCCAGACGAGGGAGATATTAAAAACATGCTATTTATCCATGACAACAAATCAGAATTGCATTCACTACTAATAAAAAATTGCGATAATTCTGTTTTTTTTAATGAAACTTCAGCAATCACAGAAGCCGAAATAAAAGCCATCTCCGCAACAACATTTAAATTTAAGATTCACAATTTCGCCTTGAATTCAAGATT
>JABDAN010000019.1 GCA_013289175.1 Bacteroidota bacterium | reverse complement strand
AGGCGTTTTCAAAACAGTTCATGCTCAGACACGGTATTCCCACGGCTGGATACAAAGAATTTGATGCAGATCATTTTTCTGAGGGTTCCGAATATTTAAAATCGCATTCCTTGCCCGTTGTTTTGAAAGCCGACGGCCTGGCGGCCGGAAAGGGCGTGATCATTTGTCAAAGCCCGATTGAAGCCATGGCGGAATTTGAACTCATGTTGCAACAGGATAAATTCGGAGAAGCAGGACGCCGGGTGGTCGTGGAAGAATTTCTTGATGGTATCGAACTGTCGGTTTTTGTACTTACTGACGGGGACGACTATGTGCTTTTACCTGAAGCCAAAGACTATAAGAAAATTGGAGAGGGGGATAAGGGACCCAATACCGGTGGAATGGGTGCGGTAAGTCCGGTTCCCTTCGCCGATCACGCGTTCATGGCCAAAGTAAAAGAAAGGATCGTCGATCCGACCATCCGGGGCTTGAAAGCAGATGGCATTGACTATCGGGGTTTTATTTTCATCGGACTCATTAAGGTGCAAGACGAACCGATGGTCATTGAGTATAACTGCCGGATGGGAGATCCCGAAACAGAAGTGGTCGTCCCCCGCTTGAAAAATGATCTGGTGGAACTTTTCCAGGCCGTTGCCGATAAAAAGCTGAAAGAAAAAACCATAGAAATAGATTCCCGTGCGGCTGCAACCATGGTGGCGGTAAGCCGGGGATATCCGGGTAGTTATGAGAAGGGTTATCCGATAACCGGCCTGGATTCGGTGCATGAAGACAGCCTGATTTTTCACGCCGGTACCCGCACTGAAGACAATCAGGTATTGACCAATGGGGGAAGGGTGCTTTGTGTGACATCTTATGCTGGTAACCTCCAGGAAGCCATTCGCAGATCGATGGTGGTTCTGACCAAGATTGATTTTGATGGAATGTATTTCCGAAGGGATATCGGTTATGAGTTCCTGTAATTAAAACCCGCGCCTGGATCGCGCAAGGCAGGATAGGATCTAAAAACCTGATCAAAGGAAACCGTATTTTCCGAGGTTTGGGTATCGGGAGAATCCGCAAACTCATCCGTTTGGGTTCAAAGTGGGGCAGCGAGTGAAAATTTGATTGCAAATTGCTTTGGAATAAACTCCTCATATTGAAAAATATACTGCTGAAAATAGCGTTCAGTGCAGGATAGCGGAGATTAATGTTCACTTTGTTAATTCCGATTATTTCCGTCAATTTTGCAGGCATCGTAACAGAATTTAAATCTGACCTTTTAAAATGGGATTATTCAATTTCCTGACGCAAGAGATTGCTATGGATCTGGGGACAGCCAATACCCTGATCATACATAATGACGAAATCGTAGTTAACGAACCCAGTATTGTCGCACTAGACCGAAATAATCCAAAAACCGTCCTGGCTGTTGGAAAACGGGCGCTCATGATGCACGAAAAAACGCATGAGAGCATCCGAACCGTTCGACCCCTAAAAGACGGGGTCATTGCCGACTTTAACGCTGCCGAACTCATGATACGGGAAATGATCAAGATGATCTATCCCAAAAAGCCGCTGTTTCCTCCCAGCTGGCGCATGATGATCTGCATTCCTTCCAGTATAACAGAAGTGGAAAAAAGGGCCGTTCGTGACTCTGCTGAACAAGCGGGCGCCAAAGAAGTGTACCTGATCCATGAGCCCATGGCTGCTGCCCTGGGTATCGGTATTGATGTGGAAGAACCGGTGGGTAATATGATTATCGACATTGGCGGTGGCACGACCGGTATTACCGTGATCGCGCTGGCCGGTATTGTCTGCGATCAGTCCATCCGGATCGCCGGAGATGAATTCACGGCAGATATCATGGAAGCGCTGCGCCGCTACCACAGTCTGCTGATCGGGGAAAGAACCGCCGAACAGATCAAAATACAAATTGGAGCCGCACTCAAGGACCTGGACAATCCACCCGATGATATTCCCGTCAATGGTCGTGACCTGGTTACGGGCATACCCAAACAGATCCTGGTGAGCTACCAGGAGATTGCAGAAGCCCTGGATAAAAGCATTTTCAAAATCGAAGAAGCCATTCTGAAAGCGCTGGAAACCACGCCTCCCGAACTGGCCGGAGATATTTACCGCCGGGGACTGTACCTGACTGGCGGTGGCGCCCTGCTCAGGGGCCTGGACAAGCGGCTTAGTCAAAAAATAAAACTTCCCGTTCATATTGCCGACGATCCATTAAAGAGTGTTGTGCGCGGGACGGGCATTTCGTTGAAAAATTACGATAGATACCCTTTTGTTATGCGTTAAATGTCAGCCTGAAGCTGTAAAAGTTAATATAAACCACTCGTGCGTAATGTTTTTCTCTTCATCAGAAAGTATTCGAATTTTCTATTCTTCTTGCTGTTGCAGATAACGGCACTCAGCTTTCTTTTCCGGTACAACAAATATCATGAAGCAGCCTTTATGAATGTGGCAGGTGAATTCACTGGCAGCATCAACCAGCGGTTCAGCAAGATGGAATCCTATTTCCAGCTCAGAAAAATCAACGAACAACTGGCCCAGGAAAATCTGCGGCTCAATCAGATGATGAAAGAAAACTATGAAATGGCCGGGGGCCCCAATAAAATCGTTTCCGATACCGTTCAGACCGATTCTTTGCGTCTGATCAGAAAATATGTGTGGATGGGTGCACAGGTAGTCGGAAGTACAGTCAATTCACAAGTAAATTTCTTGACCATCCATCGCGGGGCACTTCAGGGCGTACGGCCCAATATGGGCGTAGCAGGTCCCCAGGGCATCGTAGGTCAGGTTTTGAACGTGAGCGATAACTACGCCAGTGTCTGGACCCTCTTGAACCGCCAGTTCAAAGTGGTCGCCAAATTAAAAAACGGCGGTGAACGCGGCACGGTGGAGTGGGACGGCATGAGTCCTGCGTTTGTAACCTTAAAGGACATTCCCAAAAGCGCCCAGGTGAAAAAAGGAGATTCCGTGGTGGCCAGCCCGACTTCTTCTATGTTTTCCGGCTTCCCGCTGATGGTTGGAACTATTGAAGAGATCGTTGATGACAAGAGCAGTAATTTCTATACCCTTAAAGTGAAACCTTCAACCAATTTTTTCAATATCGAATATGTGTATGTCATTGAAAATACACAGTTATCGGAACAAAAGCATTTGGAAGATTCGACCAGAAAAAAATTCCAATGAGTGAACTGCTGAAAAATATTATCCGGTTTGCCCTGTTTATTTTCGTGCAGGTATTTATTCTTTTTAAGATGCCGCCCCTGCACCGGTTCATCACGCCTTATTTGTATTATCTCTATATTCTCTGGTTGCCCTTCAGTATGTCCCGGGCTTCTCTGATGAGCGTAGCCTTTTTATTTGGTCTCAGCCTGGATTATTTCATGCATACCCCAGGACTGCATGCGGCGGCCTGCGTTCTGATCGCTTATCTGCGACCCTTTGTGGTCAATATGCTTATCTCACAGGAAGGGGCCGACAAAAATTATTTGTCTCCCTCCATTACCAGCATGGGCTGGGCTCCCTACTTCACCTACGTTTTCGTCCTTACGCTGTTTCATCATGGATATCTCGTTTTTCTGGAATGGATGAGTTTCGGATCTTTTTTGTATTTTATAGGCAAAGTCATCGCGACCACGGGGATTAGTATGTTGTTGGTCCTGTTGACAGAACTTTTATTTTTCAGGAAAGAAAAGTTCAGAACTAATACGGTTTAATTTAAAGCCAATATCCGGAGATGCCTGTTTTTAACCAGTCCCGCAGCAATATCATACGTCTCATCTTCGGTGGGATGTTCCTGGTGATTTTTGCGCAGCTCTTCAATCTTCAGGTTTTTTCAGACCGCTATAAAAAAATGGCCGCTGAAAATGCCCTGTTTCCCAAACGGGTATATCCAACCCGCGGCATTATTTACGACCACCGCCAGCGGGCCATTTTGAACAATACCATTTTGTACGACCTGATGGTGACCCCGTCTCAGGTGAAAAACATGGATACGGCCTATTTCTGCCAGCTGCTGGAAATTGATTCCGCTGAATTCCGGTCCCGTATTCTGGATGCCAAAATAAAAAACGGAACCTTCCGGCCCTCTATTTTTGAAGACCTCCTGGAACCCGATCTCTATGCCAAACTCGAAGAAAACATTTGGCGTTTTCCAGGTTTTAACCTCCAGGAGCGACCCGTTCGGGTTTATCCCTATAATGCAGCAGCACATATCATGGGTTATGTGGGAGAAGTGGATTCCAATATTTTGCGCCGCTCAAATTTCTACTACCAGCTGGGAGACTATGTCGGAAGAAGTGGCCTGGAACAATTTTATGAGAAACAGCTCATGGGCCAGCGGGGTATAGAATTCTGGATTAAAGACAATAAAAACCGCCTGGTTGGACACTATGCCGACCGGGGACTGGACACCCCTGCCATCGCAGGAAGAAACCTGCATACCTCACTGGATATCGAACTGCAACAACTGGCCGAAAAACTCCTGAGCAGTAAGATTGGTTCGGTGGTGGCCATCGAACCGAAAACCGGTGGCATCCTGGCCATGGCCTCCAGCCCGGACTATGATCCCAATTCCCTTACCGGACCGGACAAACAAAAAAATTATGGGAGCCTGGTACTCGACGTCAGATCACCCCTGCTAAACCGGGCGATCAAAGGATTGTACCCGCCCGGGTCTACCTATAAACCACTCGGCGCGCTGGTGGGCCTCGATGAGGGCGTTATTACCCAGGCCAGCGGTTATCCCTGCCTGGGGGTTTACCTGGCATGCAGCCATCCGGTAAAATGTCTGGAGAACTGGCCCGGTCATGCGGCCAACCTTCGGCTGGCCATTGCCCATTCCTGCAATTCATTTTTCTGCAATACTTTTCGTTTGACGGTAGACAATCGCAAAATCGGCGATGTGCGCGAAGGGTTAGAGACCTGGAAAAACTACATGAATAAATTCGGACTGGGTCACCGCATCGGCGTAGACCTGCCCAGTGAAGACGGCGGAAACATCCCGGATACGGCATCCTATGACAAAGAATATCACGGGTCCTGGAATTCCTGTACCATGACCACACTGGGCATTGGTCAGGATAAGATGCTGGTGACGCCCTTGCAAATGGCCAACGCCATGTGCATCGTGGCCAACAAAGGTTATTTCTATACACCGCACTTTGTGCAATCCGTGGAAGGACATGCTGCCGAAGACAGTATACTAGATAAATATGTAGTGAAACACGAAGTGCTGACCCATATTTCAGATGGCGACTATGAAACGGTCATCAGTGGAATGCAGGATGTGACGGAAGTCGGAACCGCCCGCGTGGCAAGAATTGATGGCATCAACATGTGTGCGAAAACAGGTACCGCAGAAAACTATTTGAACCTCGAAGGCAAGCGGACCAAACTGAACAACAACTCCATGTTTGTGTGTTTTGCACCGCGGGAGAACCCGCAAATTGCTGTTGCCGTCGTGATCCAGAACGCAGGGTTTGGTGCTACCTGGGCCGGGAGAATCGGGAGCCTGGTGGTGGAAAAATATTTGCGCGACACCCTGACAAGTGAGCGAGTAAAACTGGCAACTGAAATTGCGAATACGAATCTGATGCCGGGTTACCTGGTGCGGCTGCAGTTCATCACCGATTCTGCGAGGGCGGCGCTCTGGGCAAAACAAAGTGGTGACAGCACCCGATGGAAAAATTTCATGGATCCTTCTACCCGTAGACAGATGCTCGATACCTTGCACAAAACAACGACCCACGTGGTTATCCCCTTCGGATCGAGACCACAGGCTGCGGTAACCCCGGACAGCTCCAGGGGAAGAAGAACCGATTCTGTGGCGAAGAAAAAAACCGATACGACAGGCCACCCAGCAAAGTCCTTTATAAAAAAAGCCAGTGACAGCGCCGCCTTGAAACCAAAGGAAAAACCGGTATTGCAAAAAGACAGCAGCACAAACCAGGCCCCATGAATCAAAGAAACTCCTATCTAGCAAAAGGTGCGGACCGGTCCCTGATCTGGCTCTGGTTCATCCTTTCCTTCATTGGAGTGATCAGTATTTTTTCTGCTACCTACCGGGATGGCGACAATATCCTGCAGGGATTTCTTTCCCTAAAAACCGATTATAGCCGCCAGTCTCTTTTTTTTGTCATCAGCGGGATTGCCGGCATATTCATACTGCTCACGGACAGTAAGTTTTTTACGGCAACAGCCAATCTCTGGTATGCCTTCGGAATCCTGCTCATGCTACTGGTATTTCCTTTTCATTCCAATATTAAAGGAACTTCTTCCATCATAAGGTTGGGAAGCTCCGTTCAGATCCAACCGGCAGATATCTGTAAAATTTTTGTGAACCTGGCGTTGGCAAAATATCTGTCCCGGGTGGAAACAGATTTTGCAAAACCGAGATCCCAGCTCATTGCCGCCGTCATCGCACTGGTACCCGCCGGTATGTCCATTATGCAAAAAGAAACCGGACTGGCGCTGGTATATTTTTCCTTCTTTTTGGTGATGTTTCGCGAAGGATTACCCGCGCTGGTGCTGATTATCGGATTTTCTTTTGCCGTATTGGTCGTAGCGACGCTGTTGATGGATCCCAATATTCTGGCTCTTATCCTGACGGGCATTGCCGTTGGGGCGATTTATATTCTCAGAAGACAGATAAAAAGGCAAAGAGCGGTCCTGTTCCTCATTGTCAGCATCTGGTTTGTTTGTGTGGGAGTACAGCGATTTGTGGTGCCTTTTGTTTTCGATCATGTCTTTCAACCCTATCAGGTAAAACGGATCTATGATGCGATCGGCAAAGACTATGTCCCCAAAAATGCAGCGGCCGCGAAAGAAATAGAAGAAAAATCCGCTGGAAAGAAGAAAGACAACGGCAACTACAATGTCAAACAAAGTAAGATCGCCATCAGCAACGGCGGCTTCATCGGCCGGGGACTTTTAAAAGGAACCCAGACCCGTTATGATTTTGTTCCCGAACAAAGAACGGATTTTATATTCTGCACGATCGGGGAGGGATTTGGTTTTCTGGGATCTGTCATTTTTTTAAGCATCTATGTAATCTTGCTTATGCGGATTGTCACGCTGGCTGAGCGACAACGTTCCGTATTCAGCCGGGCTTATGCCTATGGAGTAGCCTCGGTTTTCTTCTTTCATATTTCCATCAATGTCTGTATGACCATCGGCCTGGCCCCTGTCATCGGCATTCCCCTTCCCTTCGTTAGTTATGGGGGAACTTCCCTGTTGACTTTTAGTGTCATGTTGTTTATTCTCGCCCGGCTGGATGCCGACAGACAGATGGTGCTGCGATAGCCTGGAATTACCGCCACTCTCCCTGTCTGGTATTATCTTTGTCTCATGCAGATCATCCCTTTGTCAGAAGGTGCATTCACCATTGATAAAACCAAAGAGTTCATTGCTTTCGATCCTTCCAAAGATGATCTGCAAAAAAGGGCCAAGGGCAGTCTGCTGGTCGAAATTCAACCTTTCTTGGTCATCACTTCCAAAGACGTGTTGTTGTTGGATACGGGGTTGGGTTTTGAAGAAAACGGTACAATGCAGATCCATCGGCTTATGCAACAAGCAGGGATCGATCCCGGCTCTGTTACCAAAGTTTTGTTGAGTCACCTCCATAAAGACCATGTCAGCGGGGCTGGACGAAAATCGGCTGGGGGCCCCCGGGTTGCTTCCTTTCCGCAGGCTGTATATTATGTACAGCAAAGGGAACTGGAATATGCTTTGGAGAAAGGCTTTCCCAGCTATGACCCCGATTCTTTTTCCTTCCTGGAACATTTTTCTAACCTCATCAAATTGGAAGGCAGCGGCTGGATAGATGGATACATTCATTATGAACTCACCGGTGGCCACTGTCCCTTCCATCAGGTATTTCATATTCAGACCGATGAACAACATGTTTTTTTCGGTGGCGATGTGGCCCCTCAATTAAGCCAGATGAAAAACCGTTTTGTTGCCAAGTACGATTATGATGGAAAAAAATGCATGGAGCTTCGCCAGAAATGGTGGACGCAGGGGGAGAAGGAAGGTTGGAAATTCCTTTTTTATCATGATATCGGCCATCCGGTTTGGGAATGGGAAAAATAAGATGGAGTATGTTTTTCCCCGGAGAAATTAGTGAGGAAACGCTGGGGGAGGGCAAGGTCCTATTTATTGCCCGCGACCTTCCGACTCAAAAAAACAGGAGCATACTTCCAGATGAACTTTCAGGCGACCGGTCAGGGACCCGTTCGTATGGGTTGCAGTACTTCCAATCTTCCATCGATGGGTTCGGTGATGGAAAGGGAGAGTATGTCGGCAATGAGTGGATAAATATGAACATTTTCAAATCCTCGAATTTTCAAGTTTTTTTTGAAGGCAGGTCCCCAGGCATAAAAACTGGCATGCATGACCTCAGTGGATGGATCAAAACCGTGCGTGGCTACCGGTAAGGATCGATTGCCGAGCTTAAATACCTGGGGTGGCCGGGCGACCAGTAGGATATCTCCATTGAGCCGGTAACGATCGTCTTTCTTTCCATCGTGCCAGGAGGTGGGCAAATTGTCGGGCAGGTATGCATCATAACCTTTTGCGGAATCTTTCAGGATTTGGTAGGCAGGCATAATGGCTGCTGAATCCCTGGCATACAGATGTACCAGGGCCAGGGAATTGAGGATTACAAAATGACTCGTGTCGAGGGATTTTGGCAGCGAGAGCGTATGGACGCTGTCGATATCCACCATGCCGTGATCGGATACAAAAATATAGTTGACGTCCAGGTGCAGGGAATCAATGGTTTTCACCAGCAAGGCCACGCTACGGTCCACAAAAGCAACGGCATCCCTGGTTTCCTTGGAATTGATTCCGTGAAGATGTTCCTGGTGATCCACATCGGAAATATAAAATGTAATCAGGTGGGGTCTTTTTTCCTTGGGCAACAAAAGCCAGTTGCGCGTGTCTTGAATGCGATCTTCCATTGAAATCCGGGTATTGAAAGTATAGTAGTAGGTCGGGCGCCAGCCCGCGATGGCAGATTCTGCACCCACCCAGTAAAAACAAGCGGACAACATGCCCTGTTTTTCCGCCAGGACCCAAAGCGGCGTACCGTGATACCAGGAACTGTCTTCTACTTCTTTTTTATTACCCATATTGTAAGTCCGCATGCTGCGGGGATCATAGAAATTATTGTCGATGATCCCGTTGTGGGCCGCATATTCACCCGTAGCGATGCTGTAGTGATTGGGAAAAGTAAGGGAAGGGAAAACGGACTGAAGATAATCTGCCTCTACACCGGAATTTCTTAACCGGATCAGGTTTTCGGCGTGAAATTTATCGGCCAGATCATAGCGAAATCCATCGGCCGAGATCAGGATAACATAAGGTTTGGATTGTTGATCGGACCGGTTGACCCTGCCGGGCATTACGTGTTGGGTAGTATCCTGAGAGCGAAGACATCCAAAGGAAAATAAAAGCAGGATAAAGAGGAACGGCGGTTTTCTTTTAAATGCTGAAGACATAAAACGGCAAAAGATATTGCGTGAACAATAGGGCAGGAGGCCTGTCTAAAATTAGGGAAACTACCCCACAAAGGTGGAGGCAGGAACCGCATGCTTTGCAAATTTTTTTAAGGATTTTCCTGCAATTTCCGCTGATTCTTCAATTGCCTTCGCTCCATTTCCTTTTGAACGAAGTTGCCGAATTCTTTTTCCGACTTAAAGAAGACATCAATTTTTTGAGGGGACAGCGCTTGTTTGAAAAGCTCACTGTATTTTTTGCGGACATTGAGCAGAGACTCGTCTAATTCGATTTCACTCTTGTTGTTGCGGATGGCATCCTTTCTTGTCATTTTTAATTCTTCGGCGTACTGATTGTAAATCGGCCAGAATTTCTGGGCCTCTTCCGGGCTCAGGTCGAGCCGCTTGGTGATATAAGCAATTTTCAGGGCTTGAAGCCTTTCCCCGTTTTGTGCAACACTCCATATGAAACTCAGTGCAAAAACAATCAGTAGTAGAAGTCTCTTCATGAAAGATCAATTTACGGTTCCTTTTTGTTCCGGCAAAGAAGCAGAGTATTGTTCCAGCTCGATATCCGGTACGCCTCTGAGAAGATCGTGGATATCATCGTCGTTAAAATCAACACCAGCCGTAGAAGTATTGTCGGAAACGCCAGGGGTCCAATGAACATCGTGTACATCCAGATAATCGGCCATATCCTGATCACTCACCGTTGTCAATCCAAGAATCGGATCGGCTATACGATAGGTATGGGTAATATTAAAAGTAGTGATACCAATCATGGCAACGATACAGGCAGCTGCTGCATAACGAACCAATCGCATGGGCATCGAAAGCACCCGCCGATGACTGGATGGAGAATGGATTACATGAACAGCGGCTGGCGCCAGGACCTTTGCCGGAATCTCGGTCTTTAAGGATTCAAAAAAACCTTGGGGAACCCGGTAAGGATTGGTGCGTGGCAAACCCGCCAGCAAAGGAGAGAGCGCGTTGATTTCTTCAGAAGCGGTTGGATGATTTCTTTGCTCCTCGAGATTTAAACGGATCATCAGGATTTCCGTAAAGTCCGAAAAATATCCAGCGGGTACCCGGTAGGGAAGCTGGGGACAATCATTTTCTCCCAAAAAAGGAGCGATTTCCTGTAATTCTGTTAATATTTGCTTTCTCGATTCCATTCGCGTCAATAAGACCTTCTCTGGTTATAAAAGTTTAATGATTGACTATAAAATCTTCTATTTTTTTAGCGGCATGGTGATAGGAGGCTTTCAGGGCACCGGCTGATGTTTCCAGCACCAAACTCATCTGTTCATACGGCATTTCATCGTAGTACCGGAGCATAAACACAACTCGCTGTTTTTCAGGCAGTTGCTGAATGGCCAGCTGCAGTTTCCATTCTAATTTATTGGCGTCAAAGTCCTTATCTGCCCGAATTTTATTGCTGAGTCCTGTCTCCACTTCGCTCAAGGAAACGACGGCTTTTTTCTTTTTTTGTTCCAGAAAGGTGAGGCATTCATTGGTCGCTATTCGGTAGAGCCAGGTATATAGCTGGGCGTCTTCCCGGAAGCCCGCCAGTGCGTTCCAGACGCGGATAAAGACATTTTGCAGGGTATCGTTGGAGTCTTCATGGTCCACCAGCATACGCCGGATATGCCAATAGAGCCTTTCCTGGTATTTTTTTACGATTTGCGTAAAGGCCTTCTCCTTGGTAGCCGGTTCCCGAAATAAAGCCAGTAAATCTGTATCCGTAGTCTGTTCGGCCATTCAAGCGCTGGATTTAGTTTTAAACTGGATAATGGACTATTTATTTTTTCTGGCGATCACTTTTTCAGCCGCTGCTACAATATGGGCCGCGCTGAGGCCATATTTTTCCAAAAGCTGCGCAGGGGTTCCGCTTTCGCCAAAAGTATCGTTGGTACCTACGAATTCAATGGGAATGGGATGACCGATCGACGCAGCATGGGCGATGGAGTCCCCGAGGCCACCAAAAATATTGTGTTCTTCAGCCGTCACCGCGCAACCTGTTTTGGAGATTGATTGGAGGATCGACTGGGTATCGATTGGCTTAATGGTGTGGATGTTGATGATCTCGGCAGAAATTCCTTTTTCCTTCAATATTTTATCGGCTTCCAGGGCTATCCATACCAGGTGTCCGCAAGCGAAAATGGAGACGTCTTTTCCTTCAGAAAATATTTGCGCCTTCCCGATCTTGAATTCCATTTCTGTTGTAAAAATGGGCCATACGGGACGACCAAATCGCAGATAAACCGGTCCTTTGTAATCGGCGATGGCAATGGTCGCTGCCTTGGTCTGGGCATAATCGCAAGGCACGATCACCGTCATACCGGGAAGCATTTTCATCAAGCCGATGTCTTCCAGGATCTGGTGGGTAGCTCCGTCTTCACCCAGGGTGAGGCCGGCATGGGACGCACATATTTTGACATTTTTTCCCGAATAGGCGACCGATTGTCGGATCTGATCATACACCCGGCCGGTAGAAAAATTCGCAAAGCTGGTTGTATAGGGGATCTTTCCGCCGATGGTCATTCCGGCAGCCAGCCCGATCATATTGGCTTCGGCGATCCCGCATTGGAAAAATCTTTCCGGAAATTCCTTGATAAACTGGTTGAGTTTCAGAGATCCCGCCAAATCTGCTGTGAGCGTCACCACATCCGGATTTTTTCTGGCAATTTCTACGATTCCATCTCCAAAACCACTCCGGGTATCTTTTTGTCCTGTAACTGTTATCATATCATGTTATTTGAAAGCGTGATGGATCAATTCAGTTCTGAAAATTTACTATTATAAAAAGACTCGTCCATTTTAATTTTTTGTTCCCATCTCCAGGCCGTGGACATCATCTCCTGGAGTGAATATTTGGGTTTCCAGCCCAGTTGTTTTCGGGCCAGGTCGTTGTTGGCATAGATGGCGATCACATCCCCCGGCCGGCGAGGTCCGATGGTATAGTTCAGGGCAACCCCGCTGATTTTTTCAAATGCTTTGATCGCTTCCAGTACGGTCACGCCCGTGCCGCTCCCCAGATTAAACACTTCACATTTCTTCGTGTCCTTTCCGGCGATCATATATTGAATGGCCAGGGTATGGGCATGGGCAATATCACATACATGAATATAATCGCGGATACAGGAACCGTCGCGGGTTGGATAATCGTCTCCGAAAACCTGCATCTGGGGCAGTTTGCCGACGGCCGTCTGCGTAATGGCCGGGACCAGGTTTGAGGGATGTCCAACGGGCAGTTCACCGATCAATCCCGTCGGATGGGCGCCGACCGGATTAAAATACCGGAGCAAAATACTGGTCGATTCCGAGGATTTTGAAAATTCGTTGATGATCTGCTCCCCCATTTGTTTGGTATAACCATAGGGTGATTCCGCGGGACGGGGAGGTGTGGTTTCCGTAACGGGTATTTCAGATGGATTTCCATACACCGTGCAGGAGGAAGAAAAAACAAAATAAGGGATCGTAAACTCCTGTACACATTTGAGCAGGTTGATCAGCGACATCAGGTTGTTTTCAAAATACATCAGGGGATTTTCGACCGATTCTCCCACGGATTTATAGGCGGCGAAATGAATGATGCCGACGATGTCTGGATTCTCGTGGAAAATGGCGAAACTATCATCCAGGTTGCAGAGATCCACTTTATAGTTCTTGATTTTTTTGCCCGTGATTTTTTCCACCCCTTCCAGGATGCGTGGATTGGAGCGGGAATTGTTGTCTACGGAAATTACATCGAAACCATTTTCGACCAGGTCGATCAGGGTATGGGAGCCGATATAACCACAACCGCCGGTAACAAGAATTTTTTTCATAAATGTCTAAGGTTATGGATGGCTGATCACATCCAGCAGGTATTGTCCATAACCGCTTTTGAGCAGCGACTGGGCAATGGTCCGCACTTGTTCTTTGGTAATAAATTTTTTTCGGTAAGCGATTTCCTCGATGCAGGCAATCTTGATGCCCTGCCTTTGTTCTATCACTTGTACGAACTGAGTGGCCTGCATCAGAGAGTCAAAGGTTCCCGTATCCAGCCAGGCGGTTCCTCGGTCCATGATGGAAACTTTGAGTTTCCCCCTTCTCAGGTACTCTTTATTGACATCGGTAATTTCATATTCTCCCCTCGGGCTCGGCTTTAAATTTCTTGCAATCGAAACCACTTCGTTGTTATAAAAATAAAGACCGGGAACAGCAAAATTGCTCTTTGGTTTCAAAGGTTTCTCCTCGATGGAAACCACCGTATTGTTTTGGTCGAATTCAACCACCCCGTATCGCTCCGGATCACTGACATGGTAAGCATAGACAATGCCTCCATCGGGGTTGCAGTTGGCCGCAAGCTGGTCACCGAGCCCGGATCCATAAAAAATATTGTCGCCCAGGACCAGGGCCACATCCTCGGTCCCGATAAAGTCGGCACCAATTACAAAAGCCTGGGCTAGTCCATTGGGTACCGCCTGTTCTGCATAAGCAATGGTCAGGCCGATGGAAGAACCGTCCCCAAAAAGTTTTTTAAACAAGGGCAGATCGTGGGGGGTGGAGATGATCAGAATTTCCCGGATCCCGGCCATCATCAGGGTGGACAGGGGATAATAAATCATCGGTTTGTCATAGACTGGCATGATTTGTTTGCTGATCGCAAAAGTGATGGGATGCAACCGGGTACCAGACCCTCCTGCCAGAATGATTCCTTTCATGGACCGATTATTTTACCGGGCGCAAAGTAGCCCTTTTACTCTTAAAGCCCAAGGCCTTCGGGTCAAAGCTATGGAGAGAATCCCCGAAATAAGTGGTTGTCGGACCTGGGGGATATCCCACTTGAGGCCGCGGGCATTTTTCAGGCTTTAGTGGCGGAATAAAGTCAATACTCCATACACGATGGCTGAGAAAACCGCACTGACCGGAATGGTGAGAATCCAGGCCCAGAGCAGGTTGATGGTTACCCCCCAGCGAACGGCCGAAAGTCGTTTGGTGGCTCCGACCCCCATAATGGAGCCGGCGATGGTATGGGTGGTACTAACGGGTATGCCCAGTTTTTCGCTGATAAATAAGGTGATCGCCCCCGCGGTTTCCGCACTCACCCCTTCCAAAGGGGTCACTTTGGTAATGCGGGTGCCCATGGTCTTTACAATTTTCCAACCGCCGCTGAGTGTTCCCAGTGCGATGCAGGTGAAACTGGCTAGGGGGACCCACATGTTCTGATTTACAAAATGTTTAAAGTCCAGGGAATGACCGAGGGTATGCTGGTAATAAATCATGGCCGCGCCGATGATTCCCATCACTTTCTGTGCATCGTTACCACCGTGGCCGAGACTGAAAAGCGCCGAAGAAACAAGCTGCAATTTTCTAAACCACTTGTCCGCCCGGTAGGGATTGGCTTTTCGACAAATATTGACGATCGATATGGTGATGATAAACCCGATGATCATTCCGATAATGGGAGCCAGAAAAATGAACAGAAAAGTAGGAATCACTTTGGCATAATTGATCACCGAATGTCCATGGCGGGACAGGGCGCCCGCATGGGCGATAGCGGCACCCATGAATCCTCCCAGCAGGGTATGCGAAGAACTTGAAGGGATACCGAACCACCAGGTCAGCAGATTCCAGGCGATGGCGCCAATCAGTCCGGAGAAAATCACTTCGAGTGTGATAAAGTCCTTGTTGACCGAATTGGCAATCGTATTTCCAATTTTGAATTCGCCGATGAGGTATTTAGAGATAAAAAAGGCCGCGAAATTGAACAGGGCCGCCCAGAGCACTGCCTGAAAAGGCGTGAGGACCTTGGTAGAAACGATGGTGGCTATGGAATTGGCCGCATCGTGAAACCCATTGATGAAATCAAAAATGAGGGCCAGTATGATAATGATTACCAGAAAGGACATGGAGTGCATCGCATTTGAAATGGGAAATGGGTTTCAGATCAAAGGCCGGAGAGCCTTTGGGTTTAGGCGTATTTTATAATAATGGATTCAATGACATTGGCGGCATCTTCACATTTATCCGTAACCGTTTCCATCACCTGATAGATCTCTCTTTTTTTAATGACTTCTTTGGCATCGGGTTCTGTTTCGAAGAGACGGTCGATACTCATGTCAAATACATCGTCGGCCTGGTTTTCAATGCTGTTGATTTTCACCAGGGCGTCGGTAATTTTGCGCATATCGCGCATATTGCGCAGCTCGCGAACGGCCAGTCCGATTTGGATGGTTCCTTCGACAATCAAGTCTGCCAGTTTTTGAATCCCGGTATCATTGGGATTCACCTTATAAAAATTTATTTTCTTAGCCGTTGAATAAATGTAATCGCATATATCGTCCAGGGCGCTAGCCAAATAATGAATGTCCTCCCGGTCAAAGGGGGTAATGAAATTGCGTCCCAGTTCTGTAAAAACTTTGTGGGTCAGATCGTCGTTGACGTGTTCTTGTTCTTCCACCTGGGAAACCAGGGCTGCTCTTTTATCCACATCGGGCTCACTGACTACATTTTTCAACAAACGGCCCATTTTGTTTACCCCGTCAGCCACTTCTTCAAAAAGGGAATAGAAAATCCTGTCTTTCGGCATGAAGATTTTCATGATATTATTCAGGGCCATAGCAATAATTTGGGTAAAAATATAGCTATTCGGGATGGGATAAGGAAGAAGTGTTTTGGTAATGATTTCTTAACATAGACCGTATCCCGCTATAACTCAATACATTAAAAAAGGAATGGGCTTTAAATCGGACTGCGGGTGGCTCCCTTAGCCTTCGGGGTTGGCAATCAGACTGGAAAAATGAACGGCAATGTCATCGGTCATGACATTCAGTGAAGGGAAGGACCCTACTGTATGGATGGGAGGAAAGTCTTTGGCATCATAACGGAACAATCGCCAGGCCCTGTTTTCGTATTCCAGCGCCGTCATGTGTTCTACCCAGTCACCGGAATTGAGGTATACTACCTTTCCTTCCGGTGTTTCCATGGCTTTGATGACGGGTTGATGAACATGTCCGCAGATGACATAGTCATATTTTTTCTCAATAGCCAGGGTAGAGGCGATTTGTTCCAGGTCGTTTATTTTGGCAACGGCTTTGTTGACGCCCGCCATTATTTTTTTTGAAATGGAAATTTTTTCTTTGCCGATGAATCCCAGCAGGGTATTGACAAAACGGTTAAACAGGATGAGCATGCCGTAACCGTTGCTGCCGAGTTTGGCGATGAGCCGGGCGCTACCCTGGGTAGTATTGTCAAATACATCCCCGTGAAAGATCCAGGTCATTTTCTGATCAATTTCCAGTACCAGTTTATCGGTCAGGGAAAACTGGCCGATTTGAAGATCTGCATACTTGCGCATCATTTCATCGTGGTTACCGGTAATATAAACAACCCGGGTGCCCTGGGTAATAAACTGCATCAACTCCCGGATTGCCTGAATGTGCAGGGAAGGAAAATAACTTTTGGAAAATTGCCAGCCATCGATGATGTCTCCGTTTAAAATCAGCATGCCCGGCTGAATACTGCGAAGGTAATTGAGCAACTCTTTTGCCCTGCATCCGTAAGTTCCCAAATGTAGATCTGACAAGACCACGATATCGATACTGCGACGTTCCATGAAAGCGGTTTTTCAAAGATCCGCAAAGGGTATTACCAAATCATGAAGCAATTGTGAATGATCCGTGATGATTTGAAGAGATTTTCGCTCCGATGCCCATCGGGATAAGGATGGTCCGCAAATTCAGTCGGTGAAATAAGATCTGAACTGCGGTACCCAGGCTTTTTTTTGTCGCGGTCCATCTTCCAACTCCTCCTGGATGAAGCCCCCTAACCCTAGTCTTTGCGGGCTTCCAGGGTGAAGCCGATTGAAGTCCCCACATCCGGCGTACTGCGAACATGGATGGCCTGCTCATGGGCTTCGATGATGTGTTTACAAATGGCCAGTCCCAGTCCGGTACCACCCTTGTCCCTGCTTCTGGCGGAATCGGTGCGATAAAATCTTTCGAAAATTCTTTGCAGGTGCTCTTCTTCGATGCCGATGCCATCATCGGTAATCTCCACCAGTACATGGCGGCCGTCGGTCGAATAAACGCTGGCCGTAATCGTGCCATTCTGCTTTCCATATTTGGAGGCATTTTCAACCAGGTTCAAAAGTACCATCCTGATTTTCTCCTTATCGGCAAAAACGACGGCAGGATATTCACAGCCTTTTTTAATCGTCGTTCGCATATTCTTATCCTGCATATTGATGGAAAGGGATTCGAATACCTCCCGGATCAGTTCCTGAATGACAAAATTCTGTTTGAGCAACAATTGTTCTCCGCGCTCCAGTTTAGAAATTTCATCCAGGTCGTTGACGAGATTGACCAGCCTTTCCACATTGCGTTCCGTGTTTTCCAGGAACCGCTTGCTCACTTTTGTATCATCCATCGCACCGTTGAGCAGGGTATCTACATAACCCTGGATCGCAAAAATCGGCGTCTTGAATTCGTGGGAAAGATTTTGAAGAAACTCCTTGCGGAATTCTTCGTTTTTGCGAAGCAATTCTATTTCTTCGGTCTGACGGTTGCCCCAGCGTTCCACGTCCTCGCGTACTTCATCAATGCTTTTTTTAGGCAGAATGTATTTGAAATAAACCTCTTCTTTTCTGGTGGTCTTGGTCTGATGGATGAATTTGTAGATCAGTTTTATTTTCCGGTAGATGAATTTTTCCAGCGTAAACTGGATGAGAAAATAGGACCCTGAAAAAACAAGAACCAGGGAGCCGATGCCATATTTCCAGCTGGAGGTTATAAAAAAAATGCCCAGCGCGATCGACAAAGCGATCACCAGGGCCGTGAAAGCGGATAATTGTTTGGGAGTAAGATTCTGGGTATTGAGCATTTAGTTCACAAACTTATATCCCACCCCTTTGACGGTGGTGATGCAATCAAGCCCGAGTTTTTGCCTGATTTTGCGGATATGCACGTCGATCGTGCGGTCACCCACAATGACATCGTTCCCCCATACCTGGTTCAGGATTTCATTCCGCAAAAATACTCTTCCAGGACGGGAAGCCAGCAGATATAATAGTTCAAATTCCTTTTTTGCCAGTGTTACCGGCTGGCCGTCAACCAATACTTCAAATTTGGTTGGATCAATATGGAGGTTGCCCCGGCTCAGCACTTTTTCCGCCGATTCCTTGTTGGATCTTCTCAGCAGGGCGCCAACCCGGCTTACAATCACCCGGGGACTTACGGGCTTGTTTACATAATCATCCGCTCCGCTTTCCAGGCCCTTGATATGAAATCCCTCGTCGTTGAGGGCGGTCAGCATCAGGATCAGGGTATCATGGAAAATCGGCTGGGTTCGGAGGATTTCACAGACTTCCACACCACTTTTTTTGGGCATCATGATGTCCAGGATAATGAGGTCAGGATGGGTGGATTTGGCTTTAACCAGGGCATCATCCCCGTCCTTGGCGGTCGTTACTTCGTATCCTTCCCGAACGAGGTTGTATTGAAGCACTTCCAGGATGTCCGGCTCGTCATCCGCGATCAGAATTTTCTTGCCTTTGGCATCCATTAATAAAAAATTTACGCAAACCTAATCGAAATATGGCGTCAGGAGGGTAGAAATGCTTGAGTTTACAATTTTTTAATATGGTATTTCCCTTTTAGCACCTGTCCGATCACCCGGTAAACCTTACGGGGTCAACCCTTCCAGGACGATGGTCAACCCTGTTGTGTATCCCATATTTGGCTGTATTTTTGTTTAATGGGGGTGGACTCCTAATCTATGAACAAATTTATCCGTTTTCTCCTTATACCTTTTTTGTTTTTGTTTGCCGGCCCCCTGATAGCGCAAACAGCCAATCCCCCTTTTAAGATCCAGCAGGAACGAAAACTATGGCACGATAACATCGATAAAGAGCAAAAACGGCTCCTGGCTCTGGACGGTAAACCCGACGACATCATCCAGGTTTCCAAAGACGACAACATCAACCTGCAGATCGCAGATGTCATGATCAGACAGGTGGATTTGTTGCAGGAACAGATTGAAACCGATTCCACACTCTCCGGTCAGATGAAAATCAAGAACCTGCGGTCTTTGGAGACCATGATCCGGGGCTACAACAATAATTTCAGGAAAAAAGACTACCCGCCTTCGATGGCCCCGGCACTTTTTGATGCTTTTGTCAAAGCCATGGAGCTGGACCAGCACAATCGTAGCATTGAACCGGTGATCGCTGTCAACTCTTACGGGGTGGGTAAGATCCTGGTGGAATGTTTCTTATTACCGGTAGAGAACCCTGGTGTAAAAAATTCACGCATCCTGCTGATTCGTAAGTATGCGGAATTGCATCCCGAAGATATTTTCACGATTCTCACGGCCAATCCCGACCTGCCATTTGCAGACAGTCTGATCATCACCGGGGGCAGAAAAAATATCCGCAAATTGTATGACTATGCTTCCGGCAATACGGTGCTGGCGACCAGGATCCGCATCAGTTCAGATTCTCTGGTCAGTATGGTGGGTAGGATTGCCTCCAGCAAAAGCGGCCAGCTTTATTTGCCTTTTCTAGATAACCTGATCAATCACCGGATCACCCTGGAGGACATCAACAAAGTGAAGGAGGACAACCTGCTTTATTACAAATTGCTGGTGCAGACACGGCTAGACTATGCTGCGCGCATGCTGCCGCCCTTGTTTGATACGGCCCTGGAAATGGAAGCGCTTACCAGCATGCTTACCAGCAAAGGAAAAGATGTATTTGTGCGCGAGATCAACGCCCTGCATGATAAGCCGGCTTCCATCCGATTTAAAATCCTCGATCCCTTGAGTCCGGCTGAACTTTATTACCTGGTTGTACTCAGTGAGGATGAAATTTATACGTCCAGTTATCTGGGGGTATACGATCGTATTTTCCAGCGCATGACGGTGCCGCGGGGTGACAGCCTGATCATGGAAATGCACGGCGATTATTTCAGGAAGTTCATCAAGATGGCTGCCGCTTACAACAAGCTCGATAATTTTCTGGGTACCATGGATAAGGACAACGCCGCTACGATCATGAAAGCCTTTATCATCGGACTGGAAAGAGCCAACGAAGAAGACGCTGTGGACGTGGCCGATTCCTATAGCAGCATTTTTGACAAAAATCCTTCCCTGGCTGCCTTTGTATTGAATGAGGTCAAATGGAATTACAAAAGAAATATGCTCAACAGCGACAAAAGGGGTACGGTAATTTATCATTTGATGGAAGCCCTTTTTGAATCGGCCGATACCACCAACCAGATTGACCTTTCGGCCAAGCTGGGCATACCGCCGGTTTATACGGTGAGTTATGATTCCCTGAAAGATGACAGCGGCCGGGTCATACAACAGGTTTTTTTCTATGGCGACGAAGACAAGGACGGGCAGAATTCCTATCAGGATTTTCTGCGTTTGTTTCTGAAAAGACCGGAATGGAAAATTACCGTGAATCCGACCAATGAATGGGTGATGATCCAGTCCCTCAAGGGAAAACCGGTATGGATTTTTGCCAACCGGCCTTTATACGGAGAAGACGATCCCGACGACAAAGCCCAGCATCACCTGGCCGATTATCTATACGACAATAAACTACAGCCCACCATATATATCCACCGTGGTCACAGCTATCATGTTCGTTATAGCCTCAAACAAATCCAGCCTTCGGCAAAAATTGTCATCCTGGGTTCCTGCGGCGGTTACAATAATTTAAGTGAAGTGTTGAGCATTAGTCCCGACGCCCACATTATTTCTTCCAAGCAGGTGGGAACCAAATCCGTCAATGAACCCATTCTGCAGGCAATCAACAACGATCTGCTGGCAGGGACCAATGTAGACTGGTTGCCGATGTGGAAGTCACTGACCGAACGATTCAGCCGCGATCCGGTGGCCCGGGATCGCTTTGAAGATTATATTCCACCTTATAAAAACCTGGGTGTAATTTTTATCAAGGCCTACCGCAATGCCATGGGCGAAGAAGATTAAATAAATCTTCGCAACTTTGCTCAGATGTCTGAACAGTCCCTAAGGAAAAAAATTTTCGATTTCACTCAGCTGCGCAGGGTTTTACAATATACAAGACCCTACAAAAAATCTTTCAATCAATCCATCAGTTTATCCTTTCTGCTGGCGATCATCACACCCATTCGACCTTTGCTGATCCAGTATACCGTTAATTCTTATATCCAGGGTGGATTGAACGGAAACCTCGGGGTACAGGACCGCATGGTTCAGATGATCTTTTATGTTACGATGCTTCAAATCGGACTTTTGCTGATTGAAACAGCCTTGCGTTTTTATTTTTCCTATATCACCGCCTGGCTTGGACAAACCGTGGTAAAAGACCTGCGGATTACTGTTTACAGAAAAGTGCTTTCGCTCAATCTGGCGCAGTTCGATAAGACACCCATTGGCACCCTTACAACCCGGACCATCAACGATATTGAAGCCATCAACGATATCTTTTCAGAGGGCCTGATCCCCATTGTTTCTGACCTGCTTTCGATTATTTCGGTTTTGGGTGTGATGTTTTGGATCAACTGGCAGCTGACCTTGATCTGCCTCATTCCGTTTCCGATCTTGATTCTGGCTACTTATTTCTTTAAAGAAGCCGTCAACCGGTCCTTTATCCGGGTACGCAATGCCGTGGCTGCCCTCAATGCGTTTGTACAGGAACACATTACCGGCATGCAAGTAGTCCAGGCTTTCGCAGCCGAAGACCGGGAATATAAAAGTTTTAGAAAAATCAATCGCGAACACCGCAATGCCAACATCAAAGCCATCTTCGCCTATTCCGTATTTTTCCCCATCGTCGAAATCGTGCTGGCTTTTTCTACGGGACTTTTTGTCTGGTATGCAGCCAGTCATGTTTTACACATTCCCGGAAAACAGATTTCGGGCGTGCCGGCCCTCATCGTAAGCTTCACCCTGTGGCTCAATTTGCTTTTCAGGCCCCTGCGGCTGATTGCCGATAAATTCAATACCCTGCAAATGGGCATGGTGGCCAGCGAACGGATTTTCAGGGTGCTTGATAACCCCGATCAGATGCCCGATGAAGGAACCCTCGCTCCCGGGAAGCTGAAAGGCAAAGTGGCTTTCGACCAGGTTTTTTTCGCCTACAACGACGAACGATGGGTGCTCAGGAATATTTCCTTTCTCATTGAACCCGGAGAAACCCTGGCCATTGTGGGACACACGGGCAGCGGTAAAACATCTATCATCAGTCTGCTCAACCGGCTTTATCCGGTCCAGAAAGGCAGGATATGGATCGATGACCGGCTGGTTGAATCCTATAAACTCGATGCCCTTCGTTCTTCGATCGGGGTCGTATTACAGGATGTATATCTTTTTTCCGGCTCTATCCTGGACAATATTACCCTGCGCAACAAGGACATCTCTTTTGAACGGGTCGAACAGGCTGCCAAACTCATCGGCATGCATGAATTTATTCTCCGGCTCCCGGGTGGTTACGACTACGATGTGATGGAGCGCGGAAATACATTGTCCCTGGGTCAGCGTCAGTTGCTTTCTTTTATCCGGGCCCTGCTCTTTGACCCTTCCATTTTGATTTTGGACGAAGCCACTTCCTCGGTGGATACGGAGTCGGAAAAACTTATCCAGGAAGCCATCGGTAAGCTGATCTCCGGGCGGACCTCGATCGTCATCGCCCACCGCCTGAGCACCATCCGTCGGGCCAGCAAGATCATGGTCCTGGACAAGGGTGAAATCAGGGAAATCGGCACCCATGATGAGCTGATGGAAAAGGAAGGATTTTACTTCCGGCTGCATCAGATGCAATTCGAAAAAATTTGATCACTGATCCATCCCTCGTTATCAGATTATTTTCCCTTAACTGCTTCATAACTAAGCAATAAAATCAGCAATTTTTTTATCCTTTGCCCTCGGGGGATCAAGCGGTTTCTTGGAGTTGGCTCCATCGATTCGGGTATTTTCCGGGGCTTAAAAATCGTTTGAAAATCACCCCCCCGACCCTTATCTTTGCGCCAAAATTAGATACCGCATGGTTTCAGGAAGGTTCAAATCTTTATTGGTAGCGGTTTTCAGCGTTTTTTTGCTGTCTTTTTTCAATGGAGTGTTCGCCCAGGAAGACAGTACCCGCAGCGGCGTAAAAAAGACCTTTGACGCAAAAGAAATCATCTTCGGCCATGTATTGAACAGCCACGATTTTCACATCATCGATATCGTGAAGGAGAACGGCCAGCTACACCCCATCTCGATTCCCCTGCCGGTTATCTTATATTCCAAACAAAGAGGCTGGAGTGCATTCATGTCTTCCCGGTTTCACCATGGGCAGGAAAGCTACGATGGTTACATGATGCTCACCAACGAAAAAATTGCGGAGCTTAAACTGGATCCGACCAAATATTTTGCCCAAGACATCGTGGCCGTCGGTGAAAACGGAGCCATTGATCCCGCCGTAAAAATCTACGATGTTTCCATGACCCGCAATGTGGTGCAGATGCTCATCGCCCTGATTCTTTTTCTGTGGGTCATGCTGGCGATTGCAAAAAAGTATAAGCAAGGACAGGGAGTCGTTTCGGCACCAAAGGGATCGCAGAGTTTGATCGAACCGGTCATCACCTTTGTAAGAGATGAAGTTGCCAAACCGAATCTGGGAAGCCGGTATGCCCGGTACCTGCCCTTTTTGCTAACGATCTTTTTTTTCATCCTGATTAATAATATTATTGGATTGATTCCGGGTTCAGCCAACGTAACTGGAAATATTGCCTTTACGGCCGTGCTCGGTATTATCGCCTTTGTAGTCATCCTTTTCAGTACTGACGGACATTACTGGGGACATATTTTCAATCCGCCGGGGGTTCCCCTGGGCGTAAAATTCATCCTGGTTCCGGTCGAATTTATCAGTGTGTTCATCAAACCTTTTGCCCTCATCATCCGGTTGTTTGCCAATATGGTCGCGGGTCATATCATTATCATTTGTCTGATTTCCCTGATATTTATTTTTGGGAACATGAACAAATATGCCGGATGGGGTACGGCACCTTTTTCCATCGCCTTTACCATTTTTATCTATCTGATCGAAGTGCTGGTGGCGTTTTTACAGGCTTTTATTTTTACCATGCTGACCGCTGTATTTATTGGCCAGGCGATTGAAGGGAAGGAACACAAACACGACGGGCAAGACCACGATGCCATGTTGGCTTAATAGTTTTTTTTCACTTAATATAAAGTCACGATTATGGATTTAATGACGATTATGCTCAGTACGCCGATTGGTAATGCAGGTGGTGCCGTAGGTGCCGGTCTTGCTGCGGTGGGAGCGGGTATTGGTATTGGCCAGATAGGCAAGGGCGCCGTAGAGGCCATTGCCCGTCAACCGGAAGCTTCCAACGACATCAGAGCAAACATGATCCTCACAGCTGCCCTGGTAGAAGGTGCGGCTTTGTTTGCGATCATCGTGGGCTTTCTGGCAATGGTATTATAATCTCATTGCAGGCAGTTTAACTGCATCCAAAGCAAAGGGCGGCGGATGCAGTTATTTTAAATGAATGGTTTTCTTTTCGTAAGATTCTAAAATATGTATCGGTTATGAAGTTACTTCTCCCCGAATTTGGTTTATTGATATGGACCCTGCTGGCTTTTCTGGTGGTCTTTTTCCTGCTTGGAAAGTTCGCCTGGCCGGCCATTGTAAAGGGGTTAAGAGAAAGAGAGGCCGGTATCACCGATGCCCTGGCCACGGCCGAGCGGGTGAAGGCAGAAATGGCACAGCTGAAAAGCGAAAACGAGGCGTTGCTGGCCCAAGCCCGTGAAGAAAGAGCGACGATGCTCAAGGAAGCCCGCGACACAAAGGATAAAATCATCAATGAAGCCAAGGACCACGCGAAAGCAGAAGCCGGAAAGATCATCCAGGATGCCCGGACAGCCATTGAACAACAAAAAATGGCAGCCATAACAGAAGTAAAAAATCAGATCGGTGTACTGGTGGTGGAGGTATCTGAGAAAATCCTTCGGCGTCAGCTGGAAAATAAATCACAGCAGGAAACCTATATTAAACAACTAGCCGAAGAGGTTAAATTAAACTGATTGGGAAATTGAATGCGTTCACTTCCTAATCCCCCAATGCGCGCGATATGATGAATCCCAGGTTGGCCGCCCGTTATGCAAAATCTTTGATCGATCTCAGTAGAGAAAAAGATCAGCTGGAAACGGTCTATAAAAACATGTTGTATTTGCAGGACCTGATGCGGTCCAGTTCCGAACTGGTTACCGTTCTGAAAAGCCCGGTCATTCCCGGGGATAAAAAACTCAAAGTGCTGGATGCAGTGACCGCCGCTCATACGGACCCCATATCGGGCGCCTTTAACCGCTTATTGATTCAAAAGGGCAGGGAAAGATTTCTGCCGGATATCGTATGGGCATTCATCGAACAGTATAAAGAGTTTAAAGGCATCCATCACGTTACGCTGACTACGGCAGTAGCCATCGGAGAAGACGTGAAAAATTCCATCATTAGCAAGATCAAAGCAGCCAGTGCAATGAAAGAAGTGGAGCTGGAAAGCCTGGTGGACGAAAAAATTATCGGCGGATTTATCCTGGAAGCCGACGGCAAAAGAGTAGACGTCAGTATCGCTTACGACCTAGCCAATATTAAGAAACAATTTTCCAACAACGATTTCATATACCGGATCCGGTAAAAGGATCCCTCATCCATTTTTTATAAACAGATCTTATGGCAGATATTAAACCAGATGAAATTTCAGCGATCCTCCGACAGCAGCTGGGCAACTTCAATGTAGCCGCTGATATGGAAGAGGTAGGAACGGTACTACAGGTGGGTGATGGAATCGCCCGTGTATATGGTCTGAACAATGTAAGCAGCGGAGAGCTGGTTGAATTTGAAAACGGGACCCGCGCCATTGCCTTGAACCTGGAAGAAGACAATGTGGGTGTGGTACTCATGGGAGATTCCGGCGAAATCAAAGAAGGAGCCAAGGTCCGTCGTACCGGAAAAATTGCCTCCATCAAAGTATATGAGAGCATGGTGGGCAGGGTTGTCAATACACTGGGTCAACCCATTGACGGAAAGGGACCCCTCGTGGGAGAAAGTTATGAAATGCCCCTGGAGCGCAAAGCACCAGGTGTCATCTTTCGTGAACCGGTGAAAGAACCCCTTCAAACAGGTATCAAAGCCATTGATGCGATGATCCCCATCGGACGCGGACAACGCGAATTGATCATTGGTGATCGGCAAACCGGTAAAACGGCCATTGCTGTGGATACGATTATCAACCAGAAAGAATTTTTCAAAGCCGGTAAACCGGTTTATTGTATTTATGTAGCGATTGGACAGAAAGCATCTACCATTGCCGGTATCATGCAGACCCTGACCGAGAACGGTGCGATGGAATATACCGTGATCGTAGCTGCTTCAGCTTCTGATCCGGCTCCGCTTCAGTTTTATGCGCCTTTTGCAGGGGCGGCGATCGGAGAGTATTTCCGCGATACGGGTCGTCCGGCGCTTATCATCTACGACGATCTTTCCAAACAAGCCGTAGCATACCGGGAAGTCTCCCTGCTGCTCCGCCGTCCTCCGGGAAGAGAAGCCTATCCGGGCGACGTGTTCTATCTGCATAGCCGCTTGCTGGAACGCGCAGCCAAAGTGATATCAGATGATCATGTCGCAAAAGATATGAACGATCTGCCGGAATGTTTGAAAAACAAAGTAAAGGGAGGCGGTTCTCTTACAGCCCTTCCCATCATTGAAACCCAGGCGGGGGACGTATCGGCTTATATTCCAACCAATGTGATTTCCATTACGGACGGTCAGATATTTCTGGAAGGAAATTTATTCAATGCCGGTATTCGTCCGGCCATCAATGTGGGAATTTCTGTAAGCCGCGTCGGTGGCAATGCGCAGATCAAATCCATGAAAAAAGTGGCGGGTACCCTCAAACTGGATCAAGCCCTGTACCGGGAAATGGAAGCGTTTTCCAAATTCGGCGGGGACCTGGATGCCACCACCAAGCTCGTACTGGATAAGGGAGCCAGAAATGTGGAAATCCTCAAACAGCCCCAATATGCGCCGGTGGCCGTTGAAAAACAGGTGGCGATCATCTATTTGGGAACGCAAGGTCTGCTGCGTGAAGTCCGCGTAAACAAGGTCAAAGCATTCGAAGAACATTTCCTGATGGAAATGGATAATAAACTGCCGGAGGTGCTGGCTGAATTTAAAAAAGGGAACCTCACCGATGAGTCGATTCGTAAGACGGTTCATCTGGCCAATGAGCTGATTCCTCAGTATAAATAGATTTCATTTTCCGGGACTTTTTTGAAAGGTCATCTCCCCGAGGGGAGATGACCTTTTTTCTTGCCGACCCCTTTCGAAATCCAGCTGCCAGACAATTATTTTCTCAAACGCTTGCATTATTCAAAAACGCTTGCAATCTTTGTCTTGTTACACGCCGTACCAATCTCCTGATTAACTCCCCTCCAATTTTCCTGCTGACTTTAATTATTCTTTTTTTTAGATACTGGTTCCAATCCTTCAGAAGAATTGTACCCTTACCATCCTATGGGTTACCGGAGAATCCGGATTAAAACAGGTTATGAAGCAAGGTCATCTGATAGTTTTTGGAAGGTTTACGGGTTTTTTTACACGCAGAATTACTTCAGTTCTTATTATATCTTTTATAGCAGCTACCACTCAGGCACAATCGCTGATACCTACGCTCTCTTTTAGAAACCCCGTCTTAAAAACCGGGAAGGGATGCATGGGGGATGGCCTGGATGGAGCTGTTTATATTTTTGAAAATGTAGGTTGGAATGTAGACGCCCTGGTGACCATCCTGGGTCGCAGCAGTGAGCAGGTGAGCTTGTCTGCCATGGATTTGCAGGGTCCCGAACAGGATAGCATCCGGGGAACCGGAGACGACAATGCCTGGCAACCCCGGATTAAATATGCCAATGGCCAAGCGCCGGCCAATCAGGTCTGGTGGATGGAATTTCAGGTGATGTTTGTTAAGCATTTTGACCGAAAATCACCCCTGGCGGTCAACCAGTTCTTTGTTTCAGGCTTGGATATCGACGGAGACGGCAATCAGCTGCACGAATTTCAGTCCTTTTACAACATGCATTTTTTTTCGCTGGAGCCGCAGACCGCCATTTTCGCGTCTTCGGTGCAGGGTTCTGAAACAGACCCCCTGGTGCGCGGCAAGCGTTTCGATGGTCCGACTACCCATTATCCGGGTATTTCAACGACCGCTTCCGATGCCCAGGTCAGTAATTTTTATACCAATACCCCGTCGATGATTGTACGGCTGGGTGCGCAGACCGGCACGAGTGGATCTATCCAAACAGACCGGATGTACGGACTTTTATTTAAATCCCTGGCTTTTGATGTACCGGTAGGGAAACAATCCCCTGCCAACTGGGTCGCCGCCAATGAAAATCATTGACAACCAAGCCTTAAAGGCATCAACATATTTGAAGTTTTAGTTTTAAAGGGTACGATCAACAACGGCCGGACTTGTCTAAGTCTGGCCTTTTTTCTTTTTATTTGGTTTATGTTATAAACTAATTTATATTTGTTTTATTGAAATCGATCTCCCATGTCTTTGTCAGAATTCCACTTCATTTTCAAAGGGAAAAGACACCTGTTCCTGGGTTGGCTCCTGGTATTTGGATTGGAGACCCTGGCCGTAGCCCAGACCCAGATTTCCGGTCAGATAAAAGACGGGAGGGGTCACCCGGTTCCCGGAGCCAGCATTACGGTTAAAAACAGTTTTGACGGAGCGACTTCCGATTCTTCCGGAAATTATAATTTTATCAGCTCCGATACGGGACTACAAACCCTCACCGTCAGTTCGGTGGGTTACCGGCCGATCGAAGTAACCCTGGTTATAACGGGCAAGGCTATCCAAATGAACCTCCAGCTTAAGGAGGAACCCAATGAACTGAAGGCCGTCACCATCTCCGCCGGCTCTTTCGCCGCCGGCGATTCCAAACGGGGAGCCGTAATGAGTTCCCTGGATATTGCCACCACGGCCGGTTCCAATGCCGATATAACGGCGGCCCTGAAAACCCTTCCGGGTCCCCAACAGGTGGGCGAACAGGAAGGCCTTTTTGTGCGTGGGGGAACCGGGCAGGAAACCAAACAATTTATAGATGGAAGCCTGGTCAACAATCCCTATTATACCAGCGTACCGGATATTGCCACCCGAGGACGTTTCTCTCCTTTTCTTTTTAAGGGAACCGTATTCAGTACCGGTGGTTATTCCGCCCAATATGGACAGGCCCTTTCTTCGGTGGTGCTGCTGGAATCCATCGACCTTCCGGATCGATCTGAAATTGATGCCACCATTTCGCCGCTGGTGGTGGGTATGGGTACCCAACAACTGGCGAAGAATAAAAATTTTTCCTGGGGCCTGAGTTACAGTTACGTCAATGTGCTTTTATATTTTGGGCTCGTCAGTCAGAAACCGGACTATTTTAAATTGCCAGCTTATCACAATGCGGATGGAAATTTCCGGATCAAAACAAAAAACGGTATCATCAAGTACTACACCACGTTCGCTTACAATCAGCTGGGTCTCAGAACGGCCGATATCGACAGTGCTTACCTGAAAAATGCTTTCAATCTGGCCAATCACAACTGGTATAACAACCTCAGCTGGCGCGAGAATTTACACAATGGCTGGAAAATGGTACTGAGCGCCAGTTACAGCACCAACCTGGACAATATTCAACAGCTCACACAAGATTCTGCCAACCGGCCGCATATTTTTCCGGATTCTGTTTTCTGGATGCAATCCAAAAGTTTTAACCTTTCCAATAAACAAAATCTTGCCCAGGGCAAAGCCGTATTTGAGAAAAGAATTTCCGGCCTGAGTGCTTTTCGATTTGGCGCCGAATACTGGTATAGTTACAATCCGCTCATCTACAACGACACCCCACGCACGATCACCGATCACTTGACCTCGGCATTTGCGGAGACGGATATCTATATTACCAACGACCTGGCTGCCAAGCTGGGGGTACGATATGAATATTCAACCCTTCTTTCTCAGTCTGATATCGCGCCGCGGATATCGGTGGCCTATAAAACCGGCAAGGACGCCCAGATATCGGCAGCCTATGGAATTTTTTATGAGAAGCCGGATAACCAGCAGATATTTTTTTCACCCGGTTTGAAAATGACCGAAGCGACCCACTATATTCTCAACTATCAGAAAATAACAAAGGAGCGATTGTTTCGGGTGGAAGCCTACTACAAATCCTATTTTAATCTGGTCAAAACGGTGCCCATCAGTTACAATTATTTCGGATACAACAACAATGGCAGTGGATTTGCCGACGGGATAGAATTGTTCTGGCGGGATAAGAAAACATTCAAGGACTTCGATTACTGGATCAGCTATACCTATTTAAATACCAAACGCCAGTTCCTGAATTATCCCATTAAACTCACTCCCGATTTTGCTGCCAGCAATACGGCTTCTCTGGTAATGAAAAGATTTATTACCAACTGGAAAGCCGGCTTCAACCTGACCTATACCTTTGCAACCGGCCGCCCCTATTATAATTTCATGGTGAACAATACGGGTAATTTTTATACGGCAGAACAAGGGTACACAAAGGATTATCAGAACCTGAGTTTCAGCTGCGAATATATTCCGAGCCTGGGTAAGGTAAAACCCAAAACCTTCATCGTGTTGTTTGCCTCCATGAGCAATGTACTGGGATACAATGCGATTTACGGCTATCATTTTTCTTATGATGGAAACATAAAACAACCCATAACGCCTCCGGCTGCCAGATTCTATTTCGTCGGCTGTTTCTTAAGCTGGGGAGTAGACAGGACGCAGGATGCCATTAACAACAATCTTTAATTACTCACAAAAAAAACCTGATATGAAATCCATTCTTTTTTCCTGTTTGCTCCTGGTAGCACTTGGCAGTTCCGCCCAAAGCGAAAAATATCTGGCGGCCATGGAGAAAAATCTGCATGCATTTGACACGGCCGCAAAAACAACTGCAGATTATCAAATGCTGGCCAATAATTTTGAAAGGATCGGCGATGCGGAAAAAACCCAGTGGCTTCCCTATTATTATGCGGGCTTGGCCCTGGCCAATGCGGGATGGGCTGATCAGAAACTGGATAAGGATGCCAATTCCACCCGCATCAACACCTTTTGCGATAAGGCCGAAGCGCTGGATAAAAACTCAGAGATCTATGTGCTGAGAAATATGTCGGCTACCCAGCAGATGCTGGTGGATCCGCAAACAAGATATATGACCTATGGCGTAAAGGCCAGTGAATACCTCAATATTGCCATCAAACTCAATCCAGACAATCCACGCATCTACTATCTCCAGGGAGAGAGTATGTTTGGAACGCCAGCTGCCTTCGGTGGTGGAAAAGACAAAGCCAAACCTTTGTTCGAAAAAGCCTTGGCCCTGTATAAAGTAGAAAAACCAAAACCCATGTGGCCCAACTGGGGGAAAGAAAGAACAGAAGAACAACTTGCCAAATGTCAATAAACAAACCGTCCATATGAATCCATTCAAGGACCTGGATCCGGTACTTCATTCACAGTTGCGTCTGGCCATTGTTTCCCTGCTCATGCGGGAAAAAGAATCGGATTTTGCGGTGCTCAAAGAAAAAACAAAAGCAACGGCGGGTAACCTCAGCGTGCAGATCAATAAATTAAGGGAAGCGGGATATATTGAAGTAACCAAAAATTTCAAGGACAACTATCCCCATACGATTTGCCGGATTACCCCGGCCGGTGGTCGCGCCTTTGATGAATACGTAAAAAGCTTACAGTCTTATCTGACTGTCAAACAACGATGAGCCATAAGTTTGAGCGTGCAATTGATTAAAAAAAAAGCCCTCCGCGTTGCAAAACGGGAGGGCTTTACATTTCCGGTTTTCGGCAACCGGATATAACCGTGGGCCACGCGGTTTTTAACCCTTGGCCAATTTCATGATCATTTTTTCCCGGCTGTTTACGGTTACTTCCAGGGTGTACATACCCGGATGCAATTGGTGAGTGCCTTCGAGGGTATAAACGTTTGCCCCGTTTCCGGCTTTCTTGCCTTCTTTTAAAAGCATATTGCCCTGTTCATCCATTACTTTCATCATCACATAGGAATCTTCGTTGAGCTGAACGTTGACCAAAATATCGTTGGCGAGCGGATCGGGAGTAACACTGAGGGAAGCCAGGCTCTTGGTATTAAACATTCTGGCGATCAGTATTTTTGAATAAATGACATTTCCGTTGGATTCCACTTCTTTGATCCGGTAATAGAAATCATTTTTTACTGCAACCGCGTTGTGAAAATGATCGCGGAATGCAAACTGACCTTCTGTAGAAGCATTTTCTTTGCCATCCACCGAACCGATGCGTTCGTATTTTTCGCCATCCAGGCTCCGTTCAATGTCAAAATGATCGAAACTGCCGGCCACCGTATTCCAGTTGAGTTCGAAATAATTTCTGCCATAAGCGGCATTGAATGTCGACAGGCTTCCGCGAAGAACCAGTCTTTTGTCAACGGAACTCGTGGAACTGGTATCTGATTTATCCTTGGTAGTGGCATGATGGCTGCCTGCCAATAAACCGGCTGGCCATACCAGCAATAGGTAAAGACTAAATGGAATGATCCTTTTCATGGTGTAAATCTTAGAAAGTGAACAATTTTGATGCTCAGCTTAAAGGGAAAACAGCAGGTCATTCAAAAGAAAGGGATCGGAAATGCCGTCGTTACATAGCTTATTGGGATGGTACGCAGGATGTTTAGATGGGTAACGATCAGGTAGGGGTAGATTTCAAAGATAGTTTGCGGTTTCGGATAATGCAAGGGGGCCAAGGAAAATAATGTGAAAACCAAACCGCCACTTTCCATATTAAACGTATTAAACCAAAGGCTTTTTCCGAATGGATCGCTAATCGATAAAAAATCAAGGGATTAGAACCGGATCAATCATACGCCGGATCTGGAAACCAGGTCGTGGCACCCAGTGAATTTATTCCTCCTCAATGGTTTCATCCTGCGCTCCGGCCAGTACCACGGAACCCATCTTTTTCAGGGGATTTTTATGGTTGTCGGCGAAATCTCTTTTTTTCTGTACGATATCCAGGCATCCGTATACCGAAGCGAGGAAAGAACCCGTGTCCGCTTTGTTTTTACCAGCGATGTCAAAGGCTGTACCATGATCGGGTGAAGTGCGCACAGCTGGAAGCCCCGCCGTAAAGTTGATGCCCTCCCCATAAGCCAGGGCTTTGAAAGGGATCAGGCCCTGGTCGTGGTACATGGCCAGAACAGCATCAAATTTTTGTTGCTGATTGCGGGCAAAAAAAGCGTCCGCACTATAGGGACCATAAACCATCATATGGTGTTTGGCATCCTTGATGGCTGGTTTGATGATTTCCTCTTCCTCACTTCCGATCAACCCTTCGTCGCCTGCATGGGGATTGAGTCCGAGTACGGCGATCCGTGGTTTATCGATACCGAAGTCCCGAATCAGCGAATCTTTCAGGATATTCAATTTGGAAAGGATCGTTTCCCGGGTGATGTTTTTAGATACTTCACTGATGGGAAGGTGTTCGGTTACCAGTCCTACCCGAAAATTTTCAGAGCTGAGCAGCATCAGTACGTCTTTGACACCGAAAGCATGTTTCAAATATGGGGTATGGCCGGTGAAGGAAAAATCAGCGGATTGAATATTTTTCTTATGAATGGGTGCGGTAACGAGGGCGTCAATTTTTTTGGCTTTTAATGCTTCCACCGAGGCTACCAGGGATTTAACCGCATAGAATCCTCCCGTATCGGTCAGCTGCCCGGGATTGATGGCGACTTCCTCTTCCCAGCAATTGAAAAGATTGACCTGTTTGTGGAAGGGCCTGGAGAGATCCTTGATGTGCTGATAGTTAAAGGTCGATTCCGGAATGGATTTGCGATAAAAATTGATCAGTTTATTGGACGCAAAAAGGATGGGGGTGCAGATTTCCAGCAGCCGGTTATCAGAAAAGGTCTTGATGGCCAGTTCGGGACCAATACCGTTCAGGTCGCCGATGGAAATGCCGATAACAGGTCTTTGCAGGGGAGTGCTCATGTATTATTTTTCGATGGATAAAAATACGATTAATAGCCTGAAGGATGGTTTATTTTTGCGGGATGATGTCTCCCAAAAGGCCGTACAATCTGAAAAAATCCCTCGGTCAGCATTTTCTCAAAGACGAGTCCGTTTGTCGCCAGATTGTGGATTCCGTCCGGCAATTTCCCGTCAAACAGTTGTTAGAGATCGGACCAGGAGGGGGGGCGATAACCAAATACTTCCTAACCTGGCAGGACATCGATTTCAAAGCAGTCGAGATCGACCGGGAAAAAGTAGCATTCCTGAAAAAAAATTTCCCGGCACTCAATGGCCATCTGCTGGAAATGGATTTTCTTCAGATGGAAAGACCCTTTGAAGGAAGATTTACCATTGTTGGAAATTTCCCGTACAATATCTCAACCGAAATCCTTTTTAAAGTACTTGAGTGGCGCGAGCAGGTGGAGCACGTAACCGGCATGTTTCAAAAAGAAGTAGCCCAGCGCATCGCCGCCCCAGCGGGCAATAAGATTTATGGTGTCACCAGTGTACTCTTGCAGGCTTTTTTTGAAGTGGAATGGCTTTTTGAAGTCAGTGAACAGGCGTTCAATCCACCCCCTAAAGTGAAAAGCGCCGTGATCCGCCTGACACCCCGTACCCAAGGGCCGAATATTGAGTCTGAGAAAAAGTTTTTTCTCCTGGTAAAAACAGCCTTTAATCAACGCCGGAAAACCTTGCGAAATGCCGTAAAGGGTTTGTTCACCCCCGAAGTACTGAAAGATTCCTTGTTTGACCGGCGCGCGGAGCAACTGACCCTGGCAGAATTTGCTGCGCTGACCTGGAGAATGGGTCAATGACATGAAAGACAAGAACAGCTTTATAAAATTGGATGCAGACCATTTAACAAGATCAAAGAAAAACAGATGAGAAAAGTACTCGTAACGGCAAAGGTGCACCCATACCTACTGGAGAGATTGGAAAAGAGTGGCTATGAGGCACTCTATTTCCCCGAACTCAGTTACGATGCCCTAAGGGAGATCATACCAACCGTGGAGGGTTTGATCATCACCACCCGGCTGAAAATCGACAAACCCATTTTGGAAAGGGCTGTCGGCTTAAAATGGATCGGAAGACTGGGAAGCGGCATGGAGCTGATCGATGTCGAACAGGCAAATAAAATGGGCATTGTCTGCGTGAGCAGTCCGGAAGGAAATCGCAATGCGGTGGGAGAACATATTCTGGGCATGTTGCTTTCCGTGATGAATCATATTCCCCGGGCCTACCGGGAAATCGGTCAGGGCAAATGGATCCGGGAGGCCAACCGGGGCAGGGAGCTGACCGGAAAAACGGTGGGAATCATCGGGTATGGAAACACCGGATCAGCATTTGCCCGGTTGCTGGCGCCCTTTGATGTGACGGTACTGGCTTATGACAAATACAAATTCAATTTTGGGGCGGGGAAAATCAAGGAAGCCAATATGGAACAACTGGGAAGATACGCCGACGTCATCAGTCTGCATGTCCCCCTGACGGATGAAACTTTTCATTTGGCAAATGAGGAATTCTTTTCTTCCTTAAAAGCCAAACCTTTTTTTATCAACAGCAGCCGGGGGAAAACCCAGGATACCGCAGCCCTGATCCGGGCCCTGGAAACGGGTAAGATTTCAGGGGCAGCGTTGGATGTACTTGAAAATGAAAAACTTGACAGCTATTCACCGCTGGAAAAACAGCAGCTTGACCGACTGCTGACCTTCGACAACGTTCTTCTGACCCCCCATATCGCGGGTTATAGCCAGGAGGCATTTTATCTCATGGCTAAAGTCATCCTGGACAAACTGGGTATCTAAAGGATTTAACAAAAAAGGTGGAAAAGGACGGCCCTTTCCCGGGGCTGGGGACCGCACGAAAAATACCTTTTTAAATGTATTCCTTATCTTTGTGGAAATGCAACGCCTCCCGAGGGCGTTGTATTTTTTTTCTTTTATAATAAACAAGAGGAGGATTTATGAGTGGAATCACATATCTGACGAAGGAGGCACTCGAAAAATTAAAAACAGAGCTGCAGAAAATGAAAAGTGTTGACCGGCCGGCGGCGTCCAGAGCCATTGCTGAAGCGCGGGAGAAGGGAGATTTGAAAGAGAACGCAGAATACGATGCGGCCAAGGAAGCGCAAGGACATCTGGAAGCTAAAATACAGCGGCTGGAAGCTGATTTATCCAATGTGCGCATACTGGAAGAGGGAAATATCGATACCAGCAAAGTATCGATCCTCACCAAAGTAACGGTTACCAATCTTTTAAATAAAAAGCAATCGACCTATCACCTGGTTTCGGAAAAAGAAGCCGATCTCAAACTGGGAAAAATCTCTGTATCCTCACCCATTGGAAAAGGTCTCCTGGGAAAACAGGTTGGTGAAGTCGCCGATGTCATTGTTCCGGCAGGCAAACTGCAATTCAAAGTGGAAAGTATTACCATCTAAGCAGACCATACAGGTGAGATCAAATCCTCAGCGTTTCAAATTCGCCAGGATTTTTTCCTGAACCTCCCGAAAGGCTTCCGGACTTAATTTCAGTTTTGGTTTTTTGAAATCCATATCGCTGATCTGGTCGATGGGAATGAGATGCATATGCGCATGGGGCACTTCCAGGCCGACGACAGATATTCCGCAACGGTCACAACGAAATGATTTTTCAATCGCCCGCGCGATGGGTTGGGCAAAAATCAGGATCCGGCTAAGAAATTTTTCATCCAGATCAAAAAAATGATCCGTCTCTGTTTTGGGAATAACCAAGGTATGTCCTTCTCTCAGCGGATGGATATCGAGAAAGGCCAGAAAAAAATCATCCTCCTTAATACGGTATGCGGGAATTTCTCCCTGTATAATTCTGGTAAATATGGTCATGGTATAAATTTGAGCTTGGGTAATCAAGGACGGTTTTTCTAATTTCCATTGAGCGAAACCGGGAAAACGACCCGGATGGATCCATGGATGCCCGTCGTTTTCATTCAATGGTTCCATCCTTATATCCTTCAACCACCTTGGCAACCAGTCCGGATTTATCAAAGCACCCTGCCCGGATTTTTCGAAACAAATTCTCTCCAGCCACTGAGTTTTTTTCCCCGCGTGAGCGGCGAGCGAAATTGATAGTGATGGCAGAGTGCCACGGCCAGCGCATCGGAGGCATCGAAGCGGATAATTTCCTGGCGGATTCCCAGTATCTGCTGAAGCATTTTCCAAACCTGTTCCTTACCGGCATTGCCGTTGCCGGTAATGGATTGTTTTATTTTTCTGGGTGCATACTCGGTGACCGGAATTCCCGATTGCATCGCAGCGGCAATGGCTACGCCCTGCGCACGGCCAAGCTTGAGCATGCTTTGCACATTCTTACCAAAAAACGGGGCCTCGATCGCAAAATCATCCGGTTTGAATTTCTCAATGAGTTGATGAACGGTAAAATAGATCAGTTCGAGTCGCTGATAGGTATCCAGGTTGGCAGGTACCTTGAGTACATCCATTTCTATAAAACGAACCTGCTGCGTTTCTACACAGATCAATCCATATCCCATCATCAGGGTGCCGGGATCAATGCCCAGGATTATTTTGGAGTTCTTTTGCAGAGGGAACGCTATTTTTGATGGTGACGTTAAACAAAAATATCAAATTAATAGGCAACTATGTGGCCGGTCCCCTGATTATGGGGTTTCTTTTCTATTTCGTATTCCGTCAACTACATAAACAACCCCACTGGAAAGATTCCCTCCTTCAGATTTTGCAGGCTGCTACCGGAAAAGAGCAGTGGAAACTCTATGCCGTGTTTTTATTGATGGGATTTAACTGGGGCATCGAAGCGCTCAAATGGAAGATTTCCCTGCAAAACATTCAGCGCCTCGGATGGTGGAGGGCCTTCAAAGCAATTCTGGCCGGAACCTGCATCGCATCCTTTACTCCCAATCGGGTAGGAGAGTATATGGGAAGAATGCTTTTTGTTGATCCGGGAAATAAATTGCGATCCATTGCCCCTACCATTCTTTGCAGCATGTCCCAGACACTGGTGACCCTTGTCCTGGGAACCCTGGGTCTTTCCTTCTACGCCCGCTTGCCCCTGGGTTTGGACCCCGACGGGATCGGGCTCAAGGCTGCATATTTCCCGCCGGCTATTATTTTGACCGCCCTCGGTGCTGTCCTGCTCGGTCTGGTGTATTTCCGTTTTGATCCGCTGGTCAATTGGGTGAACCGATGGCTTAAAAAAAAACAAAAAAAAATCACCCTGCCGGAGGATTTCAAAATGTCTAGCCTGTCGCGCATTTTGGTCCTTTCATTCCTCCGCTATGGAATTTTCATCGCTCAATATTTTTTACTTTTTTCTCTGGTTGGTATCCCCCTTACCACGCTGCAGGTATTCACAGGCGTTAGTGTTATGTTTGTATTGATGGCCATTGTCCCAACCTTAACATTTTTAACAGATCTGGGTTTTCGATGGACAGCAGGAATTTATATCTTCACCGTATTCACCCAGAGCACGACCGGTATTCTAGCGGTATCCCTGGGAATATGGCTCATCAATTTAATAATCCCTGCGTTAATAGGGAGTTTGTTAATTTTAAGGACCAAACTATTCGGGAGCAGATGAAATCAATAATCGGAATGTTATGCGTGTTGTGGATGGGTATTTCTTTGCCTTTGAAAGCAGGCGAAGATTTTTGTGGTCTCCAAAATCATGCATTTCTGCCCGGTGAAAGCATTACCTACCGGGTGTATTATAAAGTAGTCGGGGTTTACCTGGCTGCCGGCGAAGCGGTATTCAGTGTTGACTTGGAAAACCTCAACAACAAACCGGTGTACCATGTTACCGGAGAAGGGAAAACTTATTCTTTCTACGATAATTTTTTTCGGGTGCGCGATAAATATGAAACCTTTATCGATACCAGCAATCTGCAGCCCATGAAATTTATCCGCAATGTAAATGAAGGGTCTTTTAAGAAATATGAAAATGTAAGTTTTAATAAAACCGCCAATACTGCGATCACCAATTCAGGCGTGTTTAAAACGCCCGAATGCATTCAGGATGTATTGAGTACGATGTATTATGCCCGCAATATTAATTATGATAAATACAAACCGGGAGATAAAATTCCATTTTCCATGTTTTTGGATAACCAGGTTTATTCCATCTATATTCGCTACATTGGAAAAGAAGTTGTAAAAACCCGTTACGGAAATTTTCACGCCATTAAGATCAAACCCCTGCTGATCAAAGGAACCATATTCGAAGGGGGTGAGAAAATGAGTGTCTGGATAGGAGATGATCCCAACCATATTGCGTTGCGGGTGGAAAGTCCCATCAGTGTAGGCAGTATCATTGTGGATATGATGGATTTTCATACCCTTCGCTGGCCACTCACTTCAATGACTGCCCGACGCTAGAATTTTTAACGCCCCGATAAACCCTTCCGGCATGAAAAAAGTCCTAAAAGTATTGGGCATCCTGGTGCTGTCTGTGATCGTATTGATCGCTATTCTCATCACCTATGTCAAAGTAGCCTTGCCCAATGTAGGGCCTGCACCCCAAATGACAATTGAAAAAACGCCAGAGAGAATTCAAAGGGGCAACTACCTGGCCAAAAGTGTCATGGCCTGTATGGATTGCCACAGTGAACGCGACCCCAACTTATTTACCATGCCCATGATAGCTTCTTCCATTGGAAGCGGTGGGGAACGTTTTGATCAGACCATGGGTTTCCCTGGAATTTTTTATGCCGCCAACATCACGCCGGCAGGCATCGGCAACTGGACAGATGGAGAGATCTACCGGGCCATTACGACCGGAGTTCGAAAAAATGGCAAACCCATATTCCCGGTCATGCCCTATCACTCCTATGGATTTGCCGATTCAGAAGATGTCAAATCCATGATCGTATACCTGCGATCTCTCAAGCCTATTGGGAAAGTCATACCGGCTTCCTCAGCGGATTTTCCGATGAATATCCTGCTCAATACGATTCCGGAGAAAGCCACGCCGATGACCATTCCACCCCCTGGGGACAGTGTAGCCAACGGCCGGTATCTATTGACCATCGGGGCCTGTCATGATTGCCATACACCGTTTGCCAATGGAAAATTTGATGAGACCCTTTCGTTGGCCGGCGGCCGGGTTTTCCCGGAACCCGGAGGTTGGGTCAGTTCTGCAAATATTACCCCGGACAAAAAAACAGGCATCGGAACTTGGACCCGTGCATTTTTTATGGGACATTTTTCGATGTATCGGGACAGCGCAACCGCGCACCGGGTGATGACGCCGGGTGCATTGCAAACCATCATGCCCTGGACATTATACGGCACCATGCGGGACCAGGATCTGGCCAATATTTACGCCTATCTTCAAACGATCCCGCCGATTGACCATGCGGTCACGAAATGGAAAGCTCAATAGTTCCGCGGTTGAAAAACGGTCCAGTATTCAGAAATTTTTATGGTTGGCCCGGCATCATTTCGCGCAGCCACCTAAAAGGAGAGATGTACTAAGTGGTTTCTGATAGGCTTTCTATGGCCTTTTCCATCCGCATACTGCGCGAACCTTTTACAAGAAAACTGGTATCCTGAAAAGATTGGGATTCCAGCCATTTTCCCAGTTCCCTCGAATCCGCAAAACTTTTATAGGGATGGTGGATCTTGAGAAAATCCCCGCCTACCAAGGCAACTTCTTTCCAAGGGTACTGGCCGATTTGGTCGATGATCAGCCGATGCTCGGAAAGGCTTTCTGACCCGAGCTCGGCCATGGCACCCAGCAGCAGTACTTTTTTATCTCCAGGAAAATGCATGAAATTTTCAAGTGCCAGTTTCATACTGGAAGGGTTGGCATTGTAGGCATCCAGCAGAATGGTATTGGATCCTGCTTTCATCAATTGAGAGCGGCTGTTAGAGGGTCTGTACGCTTCTATGCCTTTTTTGATTTCGTCGGCACCCACTTTAAAATAAGTTCCGATGCATACAGCAGCCAAAACATTGGGTAGATTATAATCGCCCGTGAGATGGGTCTCGATGACACCTTTGGAATGTCCTTTGGTCATGCGGACTTTCAAAAAGGGCGCCGAACTGTCCACGATGCCGGTGATATCGGCATGCTGCGTGCCGTAAGAAAAAATCTCTCCGATGCCTTTGCTCATGTCTTGCAAGTAGGCATAATCCCACATCACAAAAGCTGTTCCCCCAAAGGCACGCAGGTAATCGAAGAGTTCACCCTTTCCTTTTCTAACACCCTCTATTCCTCCAAATCCTTCCAGGTGTGCCTTGCCGCTGTTGGTAATCAACCCATGCGTCGGGCGGGTATATAAGCAATAGCCGGCGATCTCTTCCAAGTGGTTGGCGCCCATTTCAATAATGGCGATCTCGGCATCTTTTTTTATTTTCAAGAGTGTGAGCGGGATTCCGATATGGTTGTTCAGATTGCCTTGGGTGGTATAGGTTTTATATTTTTCAGAAAGAACGGCATGGACCAGTTCCTTGGTGGTCGTTTTACCATTGCTGCCGGTGATGGCGATAAAGGGAATGGAAAACTGATTTCGGTGCCGGCCCGCCAGCATTTGTAAAGTGGTCAGCACATCTTCCACCCGAATCAGGCGGTCCTTCCATCTGGCGGCATCCGGGATCTCTTCATCGATCACGGCGTAAGCAACACCCTTTTCCAGGGCAGATAACGCAAAGAGGTTGCCATTAAAATTTTCTCCTTTTAATGCAAAAAATATATCCCCGGGTTGAACCTGTCGGGTGTCGGTACAAACCGAAGGGTGTTTGAGGTAGAGCTGATAGAGTTGTTCGATACTGGCGGGGGGAAAAGTTTTTTCTCCTGAAGCAGCTATATCCATATGCCAAAAAATTATTTTTTTTCTTTCGATGTCAAAAAATCTGGTCGGGACGGTGGTGATTTCATCGCAAATCTAACAAACAAAAAAGCCATCCGTCGGGGACGAATGGCTTTTATAAATTTATGAGGAAAGTTCCTTATTGTTTGCGGGCGTTTTGTTTTCTTGTCTTATAGCTGATCCCGGTTTGTCTGCCATTACCTGCCGGACTACCGACCCGGTCCATGGCGCAACGGAAACCAACAGTAGAACTGGCCTGATCTTCTTCCATGTAACGGCGGGTTCCGGGTCCGAGCCAGTAAGCGCGGTCATCCCAGCTTCCCCCTTTGATCACACGGCTCTTATCACTGATCAGGGTAGTCTTGCCATATCCGTAACTGATACCGGCAATCAGGGAGTCACCATCCAGGTAGTTGATTACATCACCCTTCTGATAGTTCCTTCTGGTTTCACTTTCCTTATCTGTTACAGCGCGATATTTAATTCTACCCAGGCTATCTCTTTCAGGTTTTCCTTCTTTACCCAGGTCCATGGTTTCAAATTTGTTACCACGGAAAGGAGCGGTTCCGTCAACATCCACAGAAGAAAGGGGACGATACACATCTTCCACCCACTCGCTCACGTTACCTGACATATTATACAATCCGAAACCATTGGGATAAAAGGAAGTGACATCGGCCGTGTAGACAGCGTTGTCATTCAAACCACCGGCTACCCCCATGTTATCACCATTGCCT
>JABDAN010000018.1 GCA_013289175.1 Bacteroidota bacterium | reverse complement strand
GCGCCAGAGCGAATGAGGGACCAGGATTCCGTGCTATCCAAGTGCCGGTACTGGGCCAGGACTTTTTTTAAGGCATAGTATTGACCGGTGCTGAAACGGTTGGAGAATAGTTTTGCTGCACTGTCCTTCATGATCGAATCCAGAATATAGGGGAGACTGATTTTTTTTCTCGGAAGAAACCAGGCTAGGCGGTTCAGGTCTTGGTCGGAAATCCCTCTCCATACCTTATCTGCATAAAAAAAATACGCGGCCGTTAAAAAAACCTCCAGCTTCTCCTGGTCGCCAGGGTTGCCGATGGGGTCGTTCACCAGGCTGTCCAGCTTTGAGAGATATGGAAACGGCGTCTGTATGCCATCCTGCGATAAATTGTCCAACTGGTTATTGAGGTGACTGGCCTGTTCGATCAGGCCCTGCTTGTCAAACCAGGCGTAGCGGTGATTGCGGTAAGTATAAAACTGCTGGATATCGGAAGTGTAGCCAGCCAGTGCGGGGAATTCCTTCATCCACCGGCTGATTTGTCCACTGTCGGTACGGAGCAGCTGCTGGTCACTGAAACCGCCCCGGATAGAAATGTCTTTGGGTCTGGCGGAATCCTTTGTGACGATGGCCGGGGGCGAAGGCTTTTGCTTGCAGGCCTCCGTCACCCAGATCAGGCCGAGCAAAAAAAGATATACGGCGAATCGGGACATGAACGGATACATCGATACTTCCTTGACCGGTTGTTAAAAAAAATCCTCTCGCCCAAAAGCGAAAGGATTAAAAATCTGATATAAAATGAGATTAATAGTCTCTGTCAAAACCACCGCCACCGCTGCTTCCACGGTTAAAGCCTCCTTTCTTGTAGCCTCCGCCACCGCCGCTTCCACCACCGCCAAAACTTCTTTTCTTGAAGCCGCCACCGCCGCTTCCCTGTTGTTTGGGTTGGGATTCGTTTACGATGATTTTACGGCCCATCACCTCAGAATCATACAATGCCGTTATGGCGGCCTGTGCTTCTGCATCATTTTCCATTTCGACAAAACCAAAACCCTTGCTGCGGTTTGAAACTTTGTCCTTAACGATTTTTGCGGAACCCACTGCTCCGTGTTGCTCAAAAAGGTTTCTTAGATCCTCATCGGTCATCTGCCAGGAGAGGTTGCCTACATAAATGTTCATTGTGCAAAAATTAAAAAATGATTAAAACGACGCTGCATATCGTAGCTACAATGAACTGAGTTACTACCTGAAGGAACGCACCAGCACAGCTTATAACTAGAATAACAGGGCAATTGTAAAGATAGGAATTTTTATAACTTCCAAAATTTTGTGGGCCTGATCCGAGGGCCCGGAAAACAAAAAAACCTCTCCTGCCGGGGCTGGAGAGGTTCAATATAGACAAACCGGGTTTATTCGGCCGTTACCTCAAAATCAACTTCGGTTTCGTTGCCATGACCAAAATCTACTTTGGCCTTAAAGGATCCCAGTTCCTTCACTTCTGAAAGAATGTGGATCCGGCGACGGTCGATTTCATATCCCTTCTGGTCGCGGATGGCCCGTGCCAGTTGTACAGAAGTCACGCTTCCAAAAATCTTCCCACTGGTACCGGTTTTGGCACCAATTTTCAACGGAGAAGCTTTGAGCACTTCGATGACTTTGTTGACTTCGGCCAGCAGTTTTTCTTCCTTCTTTTTCTGCTGCTTGATTTTCTCATCCAGCTGTTTGAGGTTGGAAGGACTGGCTTCAATTGCCTTTTTTTGCGGAATCAGGAAGTTGCGTGCATACCCGTTTTTAACGTTCACCTTTTCATGGGCGGCGCCTAAGTTATCCACGTCCTGAATCAAAATGATTTCCATTATTACTTATTTGATCTCGGCAAAACCGAGGGTATTACTTAAATAAATCTGTTACGTAAGGCAGAATGGCCATCTGTCTGGCTTTCTTGATGGCATCGGCCACTTTACGCTGGTATTTCAGGGAATTACCTGTGATGCGGCGCGGCAACATTTTACCTTGTTCGTTCAGAAATTTTTTCAGGAATTCACCGTCTTTATAATCCACATAACGAATGTGATATTTTTTGAAACGGCAGAATTTTTTAGCCCTTTGCTGGGTCTTGATTGCGGTCAGATATTTGATCTCGTTGGTCTTTGCCATGATTATGCCTCCGCTTTTTCTGTTCCTGTAGGTACACCACTTCTCTTTCTGGCATTGTACTCGACGGCGTATTTATCGAGTTTGGTCGCCATGAAACGTAACACGGTTTCGTCGCGGAGAATCTGAATTTTCAGTTTCTCATTGAAGTCGGATGGCGCACTGTATTCCATTACCCAGTATAAACCAGTGGTTTTTTTCTGGATGGGGTACGCCAGTGATTTCAGACCCCAGGGATTGTCGTGCATCACTTTGCCACCGTTTTCTTTAACGAAGGCCGTGAATTTGTTCTGGGCGGCTTTATAGTCCTCCTCAGACAGCACAGGGGTAAAAATCACCATCAATTCATAATTGTTCATTTCCCTGATTTTGTTTTAAAAAAATTAATTGGGCTGCGAAAGTAGTGCTTTTTGACCAAATAGTGAAAGGATTTCCGGTGTCCTTCAAGCCATCCCCCTTCCCAAGTCCCCTGATTTTAGGACCCCGGGGACGGGACCGGTCCCCGGACAGTCATCCTGTCAGCAAGCGGGCAAATGGCACTGCGTTTGAGTGGCAAGCGTAAAACAGCGAACATGCAAAAAGGAAGCATCCGGGTACAAACAGAGAACATCTTCCCGATTATCAAGAAATTTTTATACAGTGACCATGAAATATTTCTTAGAGAGTTGATTAGCAACGCTGTAGATGCGTCACAAAAAATCAAGACCCTTTCGTCGATTGGAGAAGCCAAGGGCGAAATCGGGGAGTTGGCCATTCAGGTAAAACTGGATAAGGAAGCCAAAACCATTACCGTTTCAGACCAGGGTATCGGTATGACGGGTGAAGAAGTGGATAAATACCTCAATCAGGTAGCCCTTTCGGGTGCCGAAGAGTTTGTCAATAAATACAAGGGGCAGAACGAAAATGCCATTATCGGCAAGTTCGGCCTGGGATTTTATTCTGCCTTTATGGTCAGCAGCCAGGTGGAAGTCATTTCCAAGTCTTATAAAGAGGACAGTCCGGCCGTAAAATGGGTATGCGACGGCAGTCCCGAGTTTACCCTGGAAGAAACGCAGAAAACGCAAAGGGGTACAGACGTTGTGTTGCATATTTCGGAGGATTCTGCTGAATTTCTGGATGAGACCCGGATCCGCCACATTCTGGAAAAATTTTGTCGTTTTCTGCCCATCCCCGTCTTTTTTGAAGAAAAACAAATCAACAACACCCGTCCAGCCTGGATGAGAAAACCCAGCGAACTCACGCCCCAGGATTATCAGGATTTCTATAAAGAACTATATCCCTTCAACGAAGCCCCCTTGTTCTGGATTCACCTGAACGTGGATTATCCCTTCAACCTCACCGGGATCCTGTATTTCCCCAAAATCAAACAGAGTTATGAAATTCAGAAAGACAAAATACAATTGTACAGCAACCAGGTCTTTGTGACCGATGAGGTAAAAGACATTGTTCCCGAATTTCTGATGTTGCTGCAGGGTGTCATCGATAGTCCCGATATTCCTTTAAATGTGAGCCGCAGTTATTTGCAGGGTGATCCCAATGTTAAGAAAATCAATAACCACATCACCAAGAAAGTTGCCGACAAACTCGAGGAAATTTTCACCAAGGAAAGAAAGGAATATGAGGAGAAATGGGAAAGCCTCGGACTGTTTGTCAAATACGGCATGATGACCGACGATAAATTTCTGGAAAAAGCCAACAAGTTCCACATCATGGAAGACACCGATGGCTCCCGGTTTTATACATTGGAAGAATATACTGTAGCCACAGAGGCCTTACAGAAAAATAAAGATGGCAAGCTGGTGATCATCTACTCCAGCAATCCGGTTCAACAGGATAGTTATATCCGGGCAGCCCGCGAAAAAGGATACCGGGTCGTAAAACTGGAAACCATCGTAGATGCAGGATTTATCAACCAGATGGAAATGAAATGGGAAAATGTTCATTTTACCCGGGTAGACAGCGAAGTGGTGGACAACCTAATTGATAAACAGGATGACCGGGAAACCGTTCTCGGCAAGGACGATGTTGAAAAATTAAAATCGTTGTTTGCAGTTAATATTCCTTCCCTGCATGTCACCGTTGAAGTAAAAGGGCTGAGTGCGGATGCGATGCCTGTGGTCGCTACCCGGCCAGAATTTATGCGGCGCATGAAAGACATGGCTTCACTCAATGGCGGTATGGGCGCTTTTTACGCGAACATGCCAGATGAAGTCACCCTGACGGTGAATGGCAATCATCCCATCTATCCCAATCTGCTGGGAGAAACCGATCAGGATAAGCAGCAAAAACTCATACACAATCTGGCCGACCTCGCCCTGCTCAGCCAGGGACTTTTAAAAGGGGTGGAGCTCACCAATTTTATTCAGCGCAGTGTGGACCTGATTGAAAATAAAAAAAGTTCCCTGATCATCGAGGCGTAACAATGGGGGGATTAGGGTTCCATACCTGATTTTAAGAGCCCCCTTTCCGGGGATTCAAAACATGCATTGCAATCCATAGTGTGTATCGACAAAAGGATGGGGATTGATGGCAATGTGTTCAATCGATCAGTGAATACCAAAGGGAGTCCGGAGGATTTACGCATGAACTTTGATATCCACCATTTTTAGTTGCAGATTTTTTTCGCCGTTCCATTCATTGACTTCCAGGTTATAGGCAATATCCAGGAGCTGACCTGACTCCAGGAGGGGCCACTTGTCTGCCATGTTAAAACCGATGGCTGAGATAATCACCTCGTCCTGCTGCAAAAACAACCGGAGATGTTTTTCCTTTAATAGTTTTGAATATCCTGTATTCTTTACCCCCTTTGAAACCAAGACCGGTTTGCTGTTTTCCGGACCGAAGGGTTCCATCTGTTCGATGATCCGGAAAAGCTGAAAATCAAGGTCTGTAAACCGGGCAATGGCATCTACTTGCAGTTCCGGAATCAGAAAACGCGGATCAATGGTTTGGGAGACCACTTCTTCAAACTTTCTGCTGAAATTTTCCAGATTCTCAGGATTCAGGGTCATACCGGCTGCTGCAAAATGGCCTCCGTATCCCAACAGGTATTCGCGGCAGGCATGCAGGGCTTCGTACAAATTAAATCCCGGCACACTGCGGGCACTTCCGCTTGCCAATTCACCGCTTTGTGTCAATACGATGGTGGGACGATAATATTTTTCGATCAGGCGGGAGGCAACAATGCCCACCACGCCCTTGTGCCAGTGTGATTGATACAAAACAGTTGATTTCCGGTTTCGCAAGGTTTCATTTCCTTCAATGAGGGCAAGGGCTTCTTCGGTAATATTGGAATCTGTTTCCCGGCGATCAGCATTATCGGCGTGGAGTAAATGAGCATATAAGAGTGCTTCCTGGTAGGTTTGAGCGACAAACATCTGCACGGCCTTCCTGGCGTCGTCCATTCTTCCTGCTGCATTCACCCTGGGGGCGATGGTAAATACCAGGGACCGGATCGATACAGGAGCTTGAATGCCACTCAGACTCATCAGGGCCGCAATCCCATGATTTGGATTTTCATTGATTTTTTTCAATCCGAGAAAACAAAGGGCGCGGTTTTCACCCGTCATCGGGACCACGTCCGCGCCGATGGCGATGGCTACCAGGTCCAGATAAACCAGGAAGTTTTCATCCGCAAGCCCAAGGGTCCTGCAGACTGCTGTAACGAGTTTGTATGCGACACCGCATCCGCAGAGTTCTTTATAGGGATAAAGGCAACCTGGTTGTTTGGGATTGAGAATGGCCACCGCCGGAGGCAGTTGGTTATCCGGCAGGTGGTGATCACAAACAATAAAATCAATGCCGTGATCTTTTGCATATCCGACCAAGTCAATGGATTTGATTCCGCAATCCACTGAAATAATTAAACCGAACCCCTGCTCGATTGCAAAGTCAATGCCGGTCCTGGATATTCCATAACCTTCCCGGTGCCGGTGAGGGATATAAAAATCGATATGGGTTGGATCATGGATTGTATGCAGCATTTGGTACATCATCGCAACCGAGCTGGTACCATCCACATCGTAGTCTCCGAAAACCAGGATTTTTTCTTTTCTGTGGACGGCGCTTAGAATGCGGTCGACCGCCTGTTGCATGTCTTTCATCAGCCAGGGATCGTGCAACTGGGAAAGATCAGGACGAAAATATTTCCTGGCTTCTTCAAAAGTTTCTATACCCCGTCCGTTCAGGATGCGGCTCACCAAGGGATGGACCTTGAGTTCGGCTGCAAGGGCCTGCACTTTTTGTTCGTTGGTTTCTGTCAGTTTCCACCGTTTGATCATCGTCGAAGATTGGCGGGTTGTTGGTCGGTTTTTGGGGTGTTGGAAATCTGCCATCAAACAGGCATCCTCGGAGCACCGGTCGACCGATGGTGCTGCGGATTAAAATTTTCTGTCTGTTGTAAACCGCACCAGTTCTTCCAGCGCAGCACGTACTTTGCTGTCCTCAAATTCATAAAGTATCTTCAAAGCCTCATCCCGGTAGGCATTCATTTTTTCTGTAGCATACCGGATACCGCCGGCTTCAACCACCTGTCCAATGACATAGCGGATCTTTTCAGGATCCCGGTTTTGATTCTTGATGATATATATCAATTCCCGGCGAAGAGATTTTGAAACGGTATTCAAAGTGTAGATGAGGGGAAGGGTCAGTTTTTTTTCCTTCAGATCGTTTCCCGAGGGTTTTCCCGTTTTCTCATCGCCGTAGTCAAATAAGTCGTCTTTGATCTGAAAGGCGATCCCGACAGATTCTCCAAACCGGCTGAGTTTTTCGGTGATGGCTTCATCTGCGCTGGTTGAAAAAACGCCCGCGGCACAGGAGGATGCCAATAGCGAAGCTGTTTTGTTTCGGATGATCTCAAAATAAACCGATTCCTCCAGGTTCAGGGTTCGCGCTTTTTCGATCTGAAGCAACTCGCCCTCACTCATCTTGCGAACCGCCCCCGAAAGGAGTTGCAGAATCCTGAAATCGTTGTGGTCCAAAGACAGGAGTAACCCCTTGGCCAGCAAGTAGTCCCCCACCAAAACAGATATTTTGTTTTTTCCACAAAGCGTAGGTAGAAAAAAAAACCTCTTCTTTCCAGGGACTCATCGACCACATCATCGTGGACGAGGGTGGCCGTATGCAAAAGTTCAACCAAGGATGCCGCCCGGTAGGTAGATTCATTCACCGGGCCACAGAGTCGAGCGGACAAAAACACAAACATCGGGCGAAGCTGCTTACCCTTTCGGTTGACAATAAAGCGCATGATCCGGTCCAGCAAAGGTGTCTGGGATTTGACCGCTTCCCGAAATTTATCTTCAAAAACAATCAATTCATCCCGAAGCAATGATTGGGCTAATTTCATAAAATGACGGCCAATTTACTACTTTATCCTTCGGCGGATATAAATACTCGGAATACGTGTGGAAGAACTGGTATTATTCTCTACAATTCTGTGGTTTCCAGTTTCTTTTGACATAAAAAATTTGCCATTTAAGGGTTAACTTATATTTTTGCTAAAGTGTGATATTGTTTTTAACCAAGTCATTATATACAAACTTCAGTTTATGATAGGAAAAAAGTACGTGGTACTAGCTGGTTTTTTATTGGCTTTTCTTTCACAAAGTTTCGCACAGGACAATACGACAGAGAGTGCATACAGTTACGATATCCGGGATTCATCACTGATACCTGCCAAGAGAATTCCACAACACAATGAATTTTTAAATAATGCTTACCCTTTTCCCGCTCTTCCCCGCAATCAATGGGAGTTGGGTGTTAAGGGTGGTCTTTCAACGATTTCAGGGGATGTACGTTCACAATTGCCCACTTTTGGATTTGGTCTTCATGCAAGAAAAGCCTTGGGTTATACTTTCTCCCTACGCCTGGAGTATGATTATATGACCATGAAGGGATTGAACTGGCAACCGTCTTACACCGGTTATGCAGCCAACCCCCAAATCAGTCAGTATTACAGTGCCGCAGCCCACGATGCGGTATTTTACAACTACAAATCAACCATTCAGGAGTTGGCTTTTGAAGGAATCGCCACGCTCAACAACATTCGTTTTCACCGGGCAAAATCAAATATTGCCATTTATGTCCTGGGTGGTTTCGGGTTGATGACTTATAGCACGTTCTACAATCTTACCAACGACAACGCCAACGGAGCGCCTTATGACTTTAATTCCGTGGTAGCTCAATACGGCGCCAGCGGATTTACTTATGGCAACCGCAAAGCCATCAAGACTACCCTGAAAAATATGATGGACAATACCTATGAAACGGAAGCCCAGCGGGATCCCTCTCAGCCCACCATTTTCGGCGGGACGCCCTTCCGGCCGGTGTTGGTGATGGGTGCCGGTATCGAAATCAAATTGTCTGATAAATTCAATATTGCCATTGAAGACAAGGTTTCCATCACTAAATCAGATCTACTCGATGGGCAGGAATGGCAGGAAACAGGGGATATCAACTCCCATGCTATGACCCGCGATTATGATTCTTACAATTTTCTATCCCTTGGCCTGAACTATAACCTTACGATTGGTAAACCAGCCGTTCAACCCCTTTGGTGGATCAACCCATTGGATTATGCTTACAGCGAAATCAACGCTCCCCGTCATATGAAGCTGCCCAAACCCATCTTGGATGATGCGGATGGTGACGGTGTGACCGATCAATTTGATCATGAACCCAATACTCCCGCCGGCTGTCCGGTTGATACCCACGGGGTAAGCCGCGATACCGATGGGGATGGTGTTCCCGATTGTAAGGACAAGGAACTCATTACACCTACTCAGTGTCAACCTGTTGATGCGGACGGGGTGGGTAAATGTCCTGATCCGGCTTGTTGTAAGGAACTCAACGCCCGACTGGATTCAGGGGCGATTGGAACCGGCGGTAAAACCCGTTGCTTTATCGGAGACCTTCCCAGCATCGTATTCAAAGGCAGGTCTGTGACGTTAAGCAAAGACGGCAAAGCCCTGGCTTCTACCATTGCTGAAAAAATGAGAAATAACCCAGGCTGCAAAGTCGCTGTCATCGGTTATGGTGAATCCAGCAAATCCGCTCAGCAGCTTAGCTGGGATCGTGTAAACGAAGTAATCAAATACCTAGTTGAGAAGGAAGGAGTTAGCTCTGATCGGTTCATCTTCCGATATGGACAAACCGGCGGAGACGAAAACACCATTGATGTCAAAGATGGAACGGGAGAAGAAGGACCCAACACGGTTCCTGCTCCACACCCGAACCTCAGAAAGAAATAAACTATGAAAGAAGCAAAGCCCCGTTTCGGTGAATATCCGGGACGGGGCTTCGCTATTATAATGCATTTATTTTAACAAAATGGGCCATGAAACGGCGTAAAAACCGCCTATTTTCGTTTCTTACCTAAAAACTGTAATTTCGCAGGCTTCATGAAACAATTTTTCCTCTCATTTACCCTGATGGCCGTACTGGCGTCCTGCTCTTATTTTAAGGCCTCGGACAAGGGTCAGCCCACTAATTTCAATAAAATCCTGAAGAGCACGGATTATACCTTTAAACTGCAGATGGCAGAAAAATACTACCTGAACAAGGACTATAACCATGCTCAGATGCTCTATGATGATTTGTACCGGGTCATGAAGGGGTCAGAACATTTTGAAGACATCTGGTACAAATATGCTTATTGTGCATTTTATCTGAAGGATTATATCAACGCCGAAAACCTTTTTAAAGGTTTTGTAGAAGCCTTTCCCAACAGTCCGAAAGCGGATGAGATGGATTATATGCGGGCATTTTGTTTTTATAAGCAATCCCCCAAGTATCAATTGGATCAGACCAATACGACCAAGGCCATGGGCTTCATGCAGGCCTTTATTGCCCAGCATCCCAACTCCGATAAGGTAAAGGAAGCTACCGAAATCATTGAAAAATGCCGGGCGAAACTGGAAGAAAAGGATTTTGAGAATGCAAAACTCTACTACAACCTTCGTGAAACCAATCCGGCTTATCTGAAAGCAGCTGCTTTAACCTTTAACCTGCTGATGAATGCCTATCCGGATTCTCAGTTCAGCGACGAGTATAAGCTCTATGTCATAAAATCCGAATATCTATACGCCATTCAGAGCCTGGAAGAAAAGAAGAAAGCAAGACTGGAACAGGTGCTGACCGATGTAAACGATTTCAATGACCGGTTTCCCGACAGTAAACTAAAAAAAGAAGTGCAGTCCTATCAGGATCTCGCCAACAATTCCCTCAAAGCGTTAGCTAAATTAAACAGTTAAATAATGAGCAAACCAAGAAGACAGGTCAGTACCCATATTGCCAATGTGGCTGAAACGAAGAACCTAACGGATCTTAAAAACAAGACAGGCAATCTGTATGAATCCATCGCCATCATCGCCAAAAGGGCCAACCAGATCAGCATTACTATGAAGGAAGAACTTCACAGCAAGCTGGAAGAGTTTGCTACGCATACGGATAGCCTGGAAGAAATTCACGAAAACAAGGAACAGATTGAAATTTCCAAAGCCTATGAAAGAATGCCCAACGCTGCATTGCTCGCCACGCAGGAATTCATGGAAGACAAGATCTATTACCGCAAGAACGAGGACGATCTTTTCAGCTAGATCAATCTAACTTATGGTAGAAGGTAAGAAAATACTCCTGGGGGTCTCAGGCAGCATTGCTGCTTACAAGTCCATCCTTCTTACCAGGCTGCTCATCAAAGCTGGCGCCGAAGTAAAAGTGGTGATGACCCCTTCTGCCAAGGATTTTGTGACGCCCCTATCTCTTTCAACCATTTCCAAAAACGAAGTACTCAGCGATTTGTTCCGGGAGGACAACTGGATTAATCATGTAGCGCTGGGAAGATGGGCTGACCTGATGGTGATTGCCCCCTTGAGCTGCAATACCCTAGCTAAAATGGCCAATGGTCTTTGCGATAACCTGCTACTGGCCACCTATCTTTCGGCGGCCTGTCCGGTAGTGGTCGCTCCTGCCATGGATGAGGATATGTGGCTTCATCCTTCTACGAAGTTCAATTTGGAGAAGCTTAAGGGATTTGGAAACCGGATCATTCCGGTGGAAAAAGGAGAACTGGCCAGCGGACTATATGGGGAGGGCCGGATGGCCGAACCAGAACAAATCATTTCCTTTTTGGATGTGAATTTTTTTTTTAGCACCGAACTAAAAGGGAAAAGAGCCTTGGTAACGGCCGGACCCACCCATGAGCCCTTTGATCCGGTTCGTTATATCGGAAACCAGTCTACCGGTAAAATGGGCATCGCTCTGGCTCTCGAGTTCGCTGAACGGGGAGCGGAAGTAGAGCTGGTCCTGGGTCCCAGTTCACAAGAAGTCCATGATCCCCGCATCCGGGTCACCCGGGTACAATCGGCGGAAGAAATGTATCAAGCCTGCCTGAAAATATTTCCATCTACTCAAGTCGCCGTCATGTCCGCCGCCGTGGCAGATTATACCCCGGTATCTTTTTCCACTGAAAAAATAAAAAAGAATTCCGAAACGTTTACCCTGGAGTTGTCCAGGACAAAAGATATTCTTCAGGCTTTAGGGGACAAAAAGAGACCAGACCAGGTGCTCGTAGGGTTTGCTCTGGAAAATACTGATGAGGTTGCTCACGCCAGAAAAAAACTAACTTCAAAAAACGCCGATATGATCGTTCTGAATTCTTTAAATGATGCCGGCGCAGGATTCGGATACGACACCAACCAGGTGACCATTTTTGAAAAAAGCGGTTTGGAAATCCCTTTTGGACGAAAGTCCAAACAGGCGGTTGCCCGCGATATCGTAGACCGGATAATAAAACTTCTGTGATGCGCTCCAAAATCCTGATCCTTTTTACGATTGTATTCCTTCACTTTCAAAAAGCACAAAGCCAGGAATTTCAGGCCAATGTAACGGTACTGTCTAACCGATTGCCTACCAGCATTGACAGGCAGATTTTTACCACCCTTCAATCTGCGTTATACAATTTTTTGAACGGTCGTAAGTGGACCAATGTGACTTTTAATCAGAATGAGAAAATCCAGTGCAGCTTTTTGGTGAATCTCAGCGGATCAACGGACAACAACACCTACACAGCTACCCTGACCATTCAGTCAGCCCGACCGATTTACAATACCTCCTACCAAAGTGCCCTGATTAATTATTTGGATGATCAGTTCACTTTTAAATATGTGCAGTATCAGGATATGGATTTTAATGAAAACCGCGTAGGCGGTACTGATCCACTCACCGCCAACCTGACGGCCGTGATCGCCTATTACGCTTACATCATTCTCGGGCTCAATTTCGATTCCTATGGATTGCGGGGTGGGGATCTTTACTTCCAAAAGGCACAGAATATCGTTAACAACGCTCCTGAAAACAGCGCACTCAACGGGTGGAAACCATTTGACGGACTCAGGAACCGCTACTGGTTGGTCGAAAACCTAACCAATCCCAAATACAATCCCATTCACGATGCCATGTACGGCTATTACCGCCAAGGGATGGACCAGATGTTTGACCACGAAGCAGACGCAAGGGTAGCAGCCATGAATTCCCTAATTATATTTAACAGCATCTACAATCAGTTTCCCGATATTATGTTCCTTCAATTTTTCTTTCAGGGGAAGGGCACGGAGATTGGAAATGTTTTTAAAAGGGGCACTCCGGATGAAAAAAGCCGAGCCCTGGAGATCCTTTCCCGGATCGATGTTTCCAATCTGAGCCAGTATAAACAAAATCTCCAGTAATGCGCCTGGTTGCCGTAATTATTTTGGTTCTGATGTGTTCCTGCAGCAACCGAACGGCTATTCCAAGCGATGTGCTTCCTTCGGATTCTATGCAGGTTGTCATGAAGGACTTGATCCTGGCCTCCCAGTATTCTGTCCAGTATCTTGAGAAGGATTCGCTGTTAAAAGACAAGGCCAGAGCCAATCAGGAGTTGCTGGAAAAAGTCTTCCAGATACATCATATCACAAGGGAAGCATTTAAACACAGTCTGCTTTTTTATGAATCCAGGCCCGATCTGAATAAAAAAATTTTCGATAGCCTTTCCGCCTATGCCAACCGGCAACAAAAGGATTTATATCGTCCAAAACCACTGGTGAAACCAACCATTCGCCCTGTGAATTGAGTCCATTCATTTCCTAACTTCATGGGATGAATAAAGTCTATGACAACGCGCTGGATGCCGTCCGGGATATTGGGGATGGCGCGGTGATCATGCTGGGCGGCTTCGGACTCTGCGGAATTCCGGAAAACAGTATTGCCGCCCTGGTGAAAACAGGCGCAAAAAACCTGACCTGCATTTCCAACAATGCGGGGGTGGACGATTTTGGCCTGGGATTTCTTTTAAAAACCAGGCAGATTAAAAAGATGATCAGTTCCTATGTGGGAGAAAACGCTGAATTTGAACGACAACTCTTGCAAGGCGAACTCGAAGTGGACCTGGTCCCCCAAGGGACCCTGGCTACCAGGATTCAAATGGCGGCGATGGGTATTCCTGCTTTTTATACACCAGCCGGGTACGGGACAGAAATTGCGGTGGGGAAAGAAACCCGGGAGTTTGGCCGGAAGATGCATTTGCTGGAACACGCCCTTCATGCGGATTTTGCAATCGTAAAAGCCTGGAAAGGCGACCGGTTGGGAAATTTAGTTTTTAGAAAAACAACCCGCAATTTTTCAACCTCGATGGCCAAGGCCGGTGATATCACCATCGCAGAGGTGGAGGAACTCGTTGAACCTGGGATGCTCGATCCCGATCAGATCCATGTCGCCAGCATTTATGTTCACCGGATTTTCCAAGGGGATCGCTATGAAAAAAGAATTGAAAAGAAGACGGTGTCTTTAAAACCGCATGGATGATCATTTTGGGGTAAAACTTGATCTCCATAAGTTTCAAACCGATTTACAACTTTTAGCAACCTATAAATATTTCGATTCATGTTCATGTCTGTTGGTCAATTGGAAACCCAAATGGGTGTGAATAAAACGATTGGTCGGTTTTTTGTCGACCGCAAGCCCCCGGAGAACAATAACTATTGGAAAAAAAGGCTTTTGTATGTCAGTTTCGGAAATGGCTATTTGTTTATACCTGTTTATTACGATATTCTGCACCGAATCGGGATTCCCTTGGAAGTACTTTTAAATGAAGCACATATTTTTTTCATGGAGCAGATCATGCATTTTTCTCACCTTCAGGAAACAAATGATATCAGTAAAGAAGAAGAGCAAAAGTTGATTCGTGATTTGCTGAAAGACCGTGTCCACAACAAGCCGTTTTATGAATCCCTGACCAAATATCAGGATCAGGTTGTTCGCATGTCGCAAGATGTTTTCGGCACAAATTATCCAGCCTTAAACCGAGCTGATACTTTTTTATATGTGTTATGCGATTTGCCACTAAATGTATTGCAATTGCGACAAGCTCTTCGATATTGGTATGCCCTGCTGCCCAGCTATTTGATTTTGGACGATATCCGTGACTATGCAGATGATAAGAGTAATGGAGAAGAGAACGTGGTCATCGACCTGGGAGAGGGAAGAGGGGCTTATGAGGATGCTTTTGCAATTCTTCGAAAGAATAGCGAGGTTATGGGTGAAATCAATCCCTTAATGGCAGAGCTTCTATTGAACCAGTTGGAAGATCTAAAATTATATGTTCCAGCAAATATTTGAATATGGCACTGGATAAGTTCGGAATTGCTAAAAGGATCGCTCAGGAATTAAGAGACAGCATGTATGTCAATCTGGGCATTGGCATTCCGACGCTCGTGGCCAATTATATTCCTGACAGCATGATGATCATGATTCAGTCGGAGAATGGCATGCTCGGCATGGGACCTTATCCCGCCGAATCGGCCCTGGATCCGGACCTGATCAATGCGGGCAAAGAAACGGTCACCATCCTTCCAGGCGGAGCGTTTTTCGACAGTGCAGAAAGCTTTGGCATGATCCGGGCAGGAAAAGTAGACCTGACGGTGCTGGGCGCTATGGAAGTATCTGAAAACGGGGATATTGCCAACTGGAAAATTCCGGGGAAAATGGTAAAAGGAATGGGAGGTGCCATGGATTTAGTAGCGAGTGCCAAAAATATCATCGTGGCCATGCAGCATACCAATCCGAAAGGAGAATCCAAATTGCTGCCAAATTGTACACTGCCTCTTACCGGCGTTCGGTGCGTAAAACGCATCGTAACCGAGCTGGCCGTAATGGATATTACTCCAAAGGGATTTTTACTTGTGGAACGAGCTCCTGGTATTTCAGTGGAGGAAATTCGTTCAAAGACTCTGGGGAAACTGGTCATCCCCCATGCAGTGCCTGAAATGCAAATCTGACCCCCGGTTGGTTTTAGCATTAAAATCTTATCTTGCACATATCATTCTCTCTTTATAAAATATCAGGATTTGTTTGTTCACAGGGCTTTTAGCCGGGGATGACTTATTTACAAATTCCCCTAGTATTCCTCAAATATTTTCCTTTCACTTTTTTTTATAAAGAATTATGTCATTCCATTCATCCATCGCCGTGATCGGCGGTACCGGTAAATCCGGAAAATATCTTGTTCGTCATTTATTGAGTCGCGGTTTTTTCATTCGAATGCTTTTGCGCAATGGTTCCCAATCGTCCATTGAAAGTTCGCAACTCAAACTCATACGGGGAGACGCGAGAGACCCCAAGGCTGTACAGGAGCTCCTGGATGGCGCGCAGGCAGTTATCAGCACACTTGGGCAACCTAAAGGAGAAGCTCCCATTTTCAGTGATGCAACCCGGAATGTCATTGATGCTTTGCATTTTCTTAAAATCAGCAGGTATATTCTGACGACTGGAATTTCTGTCGACACACCGCTCGATTTAAAAAAAGGGTATACCGCAGCGGCTACCGAATGGATGAAACTAAACTATCCGGATACCACAATAGATAAACAACGGGAATGGGAACTTCTGCAAGGGTCCAACCTGGACTGGACACTGGTGAGACTTCCGTTAATTGAACTGACGGAAGAAAAAAAAGAAATAAAACTAAGCCTCGCCGATTGTCCAGGGGAAAAGATCAGTGCTGCTAGCCTGGCTACCTTTTTAGTAAATCAGCTTTTGGATGAAACGTATATTCGGCAAGCTCCTTTTTTGTTCAATGAGTAAATGAGTTATTAAACCTTGACTTTTTTGGGGGGCAGACCGGCGATAATAAAAAAAATACCGGAGAATGCGAACGCCACAAACAGGCTGGTCCATTCGGATTCCTTGTGGGGGCTTCCCGCCACCCGGGGAAGATGAAGGAAGAAAACCCAAAACAAAAACATGAATCCCAGGAGGCTACAAGCCAGCGGAGTTTTGATGCAAAGTAGAATACTCAAGGCGGACAGGAGAAAAGCAACACCGACAAAATAGGCCCAGAATAACTTCCATGGAATCCAGGCAGAAATCAGTGTGGCAATATAATCGGCATAAATGAAATGCAGGACGGCAAAAATGATGAGTGATGCCGCGAAAAGGCATCGACCGGTTGAAATTTTGTTTTTCAGGAAACGGAGAACCGGGTCTTGTTGAGGCGAATTGTTTATAAAAAGACCAATTAGAATCAATGAACCGCTGATCATGGCTAGGGTTTCTCCAAGCACAGTCCATTCCCCTCCGTTTTTTATATCTGAAATCAATGTAAAAAGATGAGGATAGAAAAACAGCACAACAAAAAGGAAGAAAACAATGCGAGCACCTCCCAGAATTGTTTTATCAAACAACATAGCCAAACCCGAGAAAACAAAAAGGGTGCTGATAAAGTATAAAAAAAACACCCGTGATGGAAAGGTTTCTTTGACGTGAAGAAAACCGCTCATAAAGTCGCCTGTAATATATTGAATGGTTCCAAAAGCGATGATGGCTATAGCAAAAAAATACCGACCGGATTTAAAAAGTGCCTGCATAAGCGGTTATTTTGATCTAAGAAATATTTTCCTTGGATTCGCCCGTGACAGCGGCACTAGTCAATCAAGTTATTCTTTACGGCGAAAAAGACCAGGCCAGCGGTGTTCTTGGCACCGAATCTTTCCATCAGCCGGTCTTTAATGGCTTCCACCGTGCGAGGACTCACTTCCAACTTTTGCGCAATTTCCTGGGCGGTAAACTCCATACAAATGTATTTGACCACCTCCCGCTCCCGGTCGCTTAGGGTCACTTCGGTATTTAAGTTGGGAATAACTTTAGTACGGGCATGGGATTTCTTCAGCAGGATGCGGTTAACGAAGTTGTTGAGATAGTACCCTTTGGAAGATACTTCCATGATAGCCCTTTTAATCTCGGAGGGATCGGCACTTTTAAGTAAATAGCCATTGGCCCCAATTTCCATCATATGGCTCACAAAACGCTCATCTTCATACATAGTCAGGGCGATGATATGGATCTGTGGATAGAGTTTGGCGATCATCTTGGTAGTCTCAATGCCGTCTTTTAGGGGCATACGCAGGTCCATCAGGATGACATCGGGTTGGGACACCGCCAGGCCATCTAATAGCTCCTGGCCATTTTCTGCTTCCTGTACAAATTTGATATTGCTGTAGGCTCGAAGGGAAAGGATGACTCCCTTTCGAAAGATTTTATGATCATCGGCAATCGCAACTTTGATAAATCCCATAGGTATTGTATCTTCTGACAACTAAAATAAGCATTAATTGCTTCCGTTGGCTGGCTTCAGATCATCTTCCCGGTTCAGCTCAATGGTCACCTTATAATAGGTTTGTGACATATCTTTTTCAAAGTAGATCTTGCCTTGGAGCACTTTTAAGCGGCTTTGAATATTTTTCAGTCCCAGTCCAACATTGCTCTTACCCAATTTTTCAAAATCCGTCTGTGTCAGACCTCGTCCGTCGTGGTGCATACGGATAAAAAACCGCTGACCGCTGGTATTCTGGGTGAGGTGGATAAAACTGGCATTGCTGTGTTTGAGGATATTGTTGATCAGTTCCTGGATGATCCGAAAGATGATCAGTTCGTTTTCCGCTTTCAGCCTTTCCCGGTAATCGTGAAAGCGGGAACTGGCATTCATACTGCCGGATCCGCTGATTTTTTGGAACAGGTCATTGACGGCCGATTCCAGACCAAAATTTTTCAGGGTAGGGGGCATCAGGCTGTGGGAGATATTGCGAATCAGCTGAATGGTATCGTCGATGATTTGTTTGGCGTTGTAGATACTCTGAAGCTGGGTCTGCTTATCCAGGTTCACAAAGTTTTCATTCAAATAGAGGCGGGCGGTCGCGAGCAGGGGTCCAGCATCATCGTGCAGGTCTGCTGCAATGCGCTGGCGTTCTTCTTCCTGAAGACGGATGGAGGCGTTCAATAAGGTTTTTTGCTGGTCCTGCTCCATACGCTGAAGCTGCTGCTGATATCGGATAACCTTTCTCTGGTGGAAACTAATGAAAACGATCAGGCCGATCGTCAGGGCAAGCATACCGATGGTACCAAAAAAAAGGACCGTCGAGATATAATTGTCCGAGGTTGGAATTTGCAGTAGTACCATTTTAGAGGGTCAGGGTTTTGAGTGATAATTACCGGTCGCTTGGGCTGGTATAATCAACAATTTGGTTTTCAGGGGGTTTTGATTTTTGTTGAAGATAAAAAAGTAAAAAGGCCCAGGAAAAAATGAGATTATCCAAAATGCCGGTATAATTGCTCAGGCTCCAATACTTTTCCATCTCTTTTAGGGTAAATCGGTTTGCAATGATATTCAAAAATAAGGTACAAGAAATACTTATGATAAAGGCGATAACAATTAGAAATGCCGGTTTCAAAATATTTAATTCATCTGATGAGGGTTTTAAAACACTGGACAAATAACACAAGCACAAAAACAAAATAAAGATAAGCCCAACAACGGGCATGGTCGCGTTGTAATGGTCATTATCCATCTTGAAATTTATAAGGAAAAAAACTAAATATAAAAAAAGGAGTAAAACGGCTAAAATCCTAAATCCTCTTTGATGGATGATCAAATAAAAGAAATAAGACATCATGATAACCTCGAAAAGGCCATAAATATCCCAAATCACGAAAACATGTCTCGATACCCCGGTTTCTATTAAAAAGTCTGTTGCAAATGAGACACAGCAATAAATAAAAAAAACCCATAATTCTTTTGGTGCTTTTCTTCTACAGAAAATCACAAAAAAAACAATGGGAAAAATCGATGAAAGTACTCGAATATATTCTAGCACCTAATTTTGGATATTCTCAAATATAGAGAGTTAAGTGCAGATTTACAAGTAGTTGTGCGCCTAATTCGTATTAAATTAAAATTGAAACCAGGATTTTGTAGGAAGTACATTGGAACCTCCAGTTGCTTTAATTATTCCTATTTTGCCTTGCTCAAAGTCCAATTTGCCCATTTCATCTACAGTAACTATTTCCAGGATGCCATTTCCCTTAAAATCAACACCGCCATAAACCAATGTTTTGACACCTTCATCATTAATTGCTTCTTTGAAGGTAATACCCACGCAACCAGGTTGGTTTAAAATCATCGCAATCTCTTCTTTAGAAATTGAAAAAGCGTGAGACGCTTCAGCTCCCATCTTATCATGATGGTTTTTAACCATTTTGGCTGCTTGTTCCAGAGAGATCTCTTCTCCGATTTCTTGGGATATCATCGGTTCTTTCGTAATTAGTTCTTGGTTCATAATCAGAGTTTTAATGTTTTTTGCTTCTATTCGCACGTAATTAAGCCCTAAAAAAAAGATTCAACAACGCCTAGAAACCCAATGAAAAACCCTTAAATTGCTTGAGATTCAGACCAGTAGAGGCTTTTGGTAAATGTACTAAGAAAATTTTCTAACCCAAGTAACGTAATGTTCCGGTAACCGCATCGTATTTTTACGGTCGGTTTTTTAGATATATGAGGAAGATGGAGTGAGTTTCAAAAGGTTATCCCCAATTAGAAGGTAGTATGTGGATAAGTAGAAACCCTTAGATGGTAGTGATGGATCTTAAAAACGGGGACTTTTGCGTGAATTAATTAACAGGGTACTGCGGAAACCGCAATTAATCAAGTATTTCTGCGTTTTGTCTGAGAAAAAATTTGAAAAAAGTTGACTGATACCGGACTGTATAGTTTTTCAAGGATTTGGAAGGTCTTACTGGACGGTAAGTTTGGACATTGGATGGTTTGACGCAATCGTTATCAATCAACTTTCTATTTCGAATGTACGTTTAACAAAATCTTTAAACCAGAGCAATAGTTCTCGTTTTTAATTATTCAGTATTTACCTTATCCATCGTATAATTTCTATCTTTTCCTATGCATTTAGAGATATTACAATTAATCATCATAATCAAATAATATAAAGCATAGTAACAATTTTACAACCAATCCCTTATGAGCCTGGAATTAGTAATTAAAGTAGCAATAGCTGACGACCATAAAATTTTCAGGGACGGAATTAAGATGGCATTGAAGGATAAGGATTATTTGAAAATCATCTGGGAAGCCGAAGATGGGAGAGACCTGGTGCATAAAATGCAATTAAAAAAACCGGATGTGCTGCTCATGGATATCCGGATGCCGGAAGTAGACGGCATCAATGCAATCGGAATTCTAAGGAAGGAATATGAAGAGGTAAAAATCATCGTACTAACGATGTATGATGACCAGGAAATGATTTCCAAGATGATGGAAATGGGTGCCAACGCCTATCTTACCAAAACCACAGACCCGGAGGAAATCTATCAGGCCATTCTGGCCTGTATGAATGACGATTTTTATTTCAATGACCTAGTGAACAAGGCAGTACTTTCTAAACTCCAAACCAAACGCCAGGTTCGTCAGTTTTATCCCGACCCCATCAAATTTTCGGAGAAAGAAGTGAAAATATTAAAATTATTGGCCCAGGATAAAACCACCGAAGAGATATCCAAGGAAGTTTTTTTGAGCCCACGCACCATAGAAACCATTCGCCAGAATATGAAAACAAAAGTGGGTGCAAAAACCATCGCAGGCTTGATCATGTATGGTATGCGCAATAAATTAATTGATTGATAACTGCTTGATTCTCGTTTTCCGAGTTTTGATATTACTCCCTTCCAAAAATGGACAGCAAATAAATTGCGCAGGTATAAACTTTACTCAATACATTGTTCGGAGAGACTGCCCTAAATAAGCTTTCACAACAGTAAAAATGAAAACCGCGTAAAAAATGAACGTGATATCTATCATATACTGATAGTAGTCTGGTATCTTATTGATCAATTGTGTATATCCAAGAAAAAACATTATAGGGACACATAAGCTGTGATAAAATAACAATCCAGAAGAGATCAAAAAAACTGGATTTGAACGCAAATCTTCTGCTAAACCCGATTTCAAGATTTCAAATATGAGTAATAGGCTTGGAATGGCTATAAAAATAGATTCAATTCCCGGCAGGAATGGAGTAAACTTTAAAAAGGCATGAAAATTTATAAACCATGCAATGGCGCACATCGAAAAATAAATGCAGCTACCTAAAATGACTGCAAATTGGAAACTTTTAGATTTTATTTTTAGAAAGAGAAAAGTATTAATTATACACAATTCGAATAAACCATATGAATTGTACATAGCTGCAAAAAAAGCGTCGGCACCGTAATCAAATATAGAAATCAAAATATCTAGTGAATAAAAAATAATTGAGACAATGATATAAATAGTTATCAGAGTTAAACTATTTTTTTTACGATGTTTATAAGCAACCACCAATGCATAGACAAGAATAGAAACTAAGAATGTTTCTGCTATGTATGTGATAATTCGCTGCATTTTTAACCAGTCAAGGACGAACGCAATTTTAATTCAGACTATTTACAATAAATCGTTCCGTTTTAAATAACATTTCAAGCGAATATTTAGCTGGAGGAGATAAATAAGCTCTAATGAATGTATAAATCAGGAATGCGTAAAAAAAGTAAGTTAAACATACCAAGTATGGAGCTATATCCAATATGTTGTTGGCGAAAAAAGCATTTCCTAGAAAAAAGCTTATTGGAATACATAAGCTATAGTAAAAAAGGCACCCTGATCCAATCAGAAAATCAGGGTTAGAGCGTAAATCAGTTTTTAGATCTGATTTCAAAACCTCGAATATAAGCAGCAAGCTGGGGATGGCAATAAATATATATCCAATTCCTGCCATGATCGGAGTAAAATTTGAAAAATGAAAGTGTGAAAAATCAATGTAACACATCAAAAAATAGAATAAAAAACATAGTACAGATACTATTCGTAAGGTGGTAGACCTCAATCTTGAAAAAATAAAGGAATTAATTATTGTGAATTCTAAGATGTCATATGAATTATATAATACCGATAAAAATTTATAATTGGTGGGAGTAAATATACATGCCCAAACATCTGTAAGACTATAAATAATTGTGACAACGATGTAAATGGTAATGAGTTTTAGATTATTGTCTCGATGCTTGAGGGCGATAATCAATGTGAAAGCCAAAAACAGAACAGAAATAGATTCCGATATTTCAATGAGTAACAACTTGATAATTCTAAGACGTTGTTTGATAATAAAATGATGATCAAAGTTCAATTCTGGCAATGCCATTTTTGATCGCATACCTTGCCAAACCTACGCGACTTTTCACATGAAGCTTTAAGAACAACGAATTCTTGTATTGATCGACAACATGGACACTTTTCTGCATTTTTTGGGCGATTTCCTCAAAAGTCATGTCGGTGGACGCACATTTCAAAAACAAGATTTCATTTTCATTAAGTATTATTTTTTCGGGACCCGGATTTTGTTTCGTCTTCTTTTTGCGATCAGTATCGGATGCCGGGAGAGAAGACCCGCTGATTACCAGTCTCTGCAATGTTTGTTTCAAATCAAACGGAGAAATATCCTTTTTTAAGAAACCGCTGACTTCAGAACTTGGGAAAGGAAGGATTGATTCAGCATCGTGCATGGTCAGGATGAGAATCCTTATCTCCGGATGATTTTTGTTAAGCCAGCGTAAGGTTGCGTGGCCGTCCATTTCCGGCATACTCAGGTCGAGTATAATTATGGATGGCTTATTGAAGGCATCTAACTTTTCAATAAAATCCCTTCCATTCGCGGCTTGCAGGGAAATAGAAAAACCTCCAAATGCCTGGATAGCGCTGGCCAAGGCGCTTCTGAATGGAATATGATCATCAACCAAGCCAATTTTTACCAGGCTATCAGTCATTTCTAAAGATCGGAATTTAATATGGAGTCTTTACGGTAATTCTGGTGCCTTTACTGACCTCACTATCGATCTTTAAATCGGCTTTAATCAATTTGGCCCGGTGTTGCATATTATAAATGCCGTTGATTTGTCCGGTGTTTAAGATTTGGTCATCCATACTAAATCCTTTTCCATTGTCCTCGATTTGAAGGGTTAGGAAGTCTTTTTGGTATGAAAGATTTATGAGTATTTCGGTGGCTGAGGAATGACGTAAAATATTGTTGACGGCTTCTTGTAAGATCCTGAATAAGATGATTTCCTTGGTTTCATGAAGAAATATGGATTCTCCTGTAACCTGGTATTGAATGTTGAACTTGCCACCTCTTTGTAAAAATCCCACCTGTTTGTCTATTGAATTTTTAAGGCCACCTTTCCGGATGATATCGGCATTCAGTGACCGGGACATATGTCTCAGGTCTTCGAGGGCTTTTTCTAAGATATCGGTGATTTCTGAGATACTTTCCTTTGCATCATCTTTTCTATCCAGATCTAGGGTACTAAGGCCCAGTTTGGCTAAGGACAAGACCTGCCCCACATTGTCGTGAATTTCCCGGGCAATATCCTGGAAGGTCTGTTCCTGGATTTCTAATTGAGCCTTGTATAACTCCCTGTCATAGTTAGCCTTGATGGTCATCAGGTCGTCGGTAAATCCCTTTTGCTTTTTTTGAACGAAAAAAAGGATGGTAATGATAAAACCCACCATGGTCAACACAAAAATGGACATCAATACTAAAAACAAAATTGCGTAACCGGAATGTTGCATTTGGAACGTTTAAAATATTAGAGGTGTTGGATAGGCCCGTATCATCGGTCAAAAGAACGGAGTTGGTTCAAAAACATCATTTATACTATGATCTTGACCTGATAGGGGAGAGAGAATAGGTAAAAAGAGGAGAATTTAGCGGTAACATGATGGGTTTGTGGTTTAGGTTAATATTTTGCGATGCGCTGGAAATATTCGCACAACAAAGATGGTCAATGTTGGGAATGAAAAGTCCCCCAAACAAAAAATTAAGGATTTTAAATTAAAAGCATTTAAATCTCAGTCAATGTATGAAGTGCGTGTGAAGAGGCGGTAAAATTTAAATAAATGTTAAAGTGAAACCACTGCAGCTGCTAAATCTATTATCTGTTGGACCGGACCATACTCTTCAAAGAGCGTTAGCTGTGGGTTTTATCCCACAAAAAAAACCTGCTTTTCTGGAGACTCGCATCTACAAAAAAGCAGGCAGTAACATAATGACCCAGCAATGGGCTTCAGAAGGATTGGATAAGGTTGGATGGTCTTTCATAGGCCGTCTTTCTTTCTGTAAACCAGGTCTTGGCGGAACAAGGTATATGGAGGAAAACGGACAGTCTGGAAAAAAAGAAAAATAAGTTGATTGACATTGGACTTCGCGTGGCTTTCGGTGGATATTGGAAACTCTTTATGGACGGTAATTCTCTGGATATTGGATTTCTAAGGTGCTTATTCCCGTCAATCAACTTATACCAAATGTATAATCTTCCCTGAAGCCCTTCAAGAGCAGGTTTCCCCGTTTTTAACAGTTCGGCTTTTACGGCAACCCTCGTAGCTTTGCTAGCGGTATCGCGTGGTTCTCCTACACTAAGGCGTAGTTTAACCACGTAAAATTTGGTTCTGCGTATAATCCGAAATCTATTAATTTCGTAGTTTCCCTATAGTAACTGTCGCCAATAATTATCATTTTGAGTGTCGGTATGCCCATGGCAAACCCCTAAATTCACCGTATGAAAAAGCCAGAACTGAACGGAACCATAAAAGTGATCATCGCCGACGACCACGCCCTGTTCCGGGCCGGCGTAAAAACCGCACTTTCCATTAAAAAGGATGTTGAACTCATCGCTGAAGCCGACAACGGCATGCAGCTGCTCAACCTGTTAAAACACATGGAACCGGACGTAATTCTCCTGGATATCCAGATGCCCATTATGGACGGGATCGCCACCCTGCCGGAAATACGCAAAATGTATCCCCATGTCAAAGTGATCATCCTTTCCATGCACAACGATCATTCCATGATTTCCAAGCTGATGGAGATCGGGGCCAACTCTTACCTGACTAAAAACACTGATTCTGAGAACATCTATAATGCCATCAAAACCTGTTACGAACAGGAGTTTTATTTTAATGAACTCACCAACAAGGCACTTTTAACTGGTCTTCGTACCAAAAGGATAGAACCCAATATTCCCCAGGAGGCCAATCTGACCGAAAAAGAGACCACCATCCTGAAAATGATGTGCGAAGAGAAAACGACCAAGGAAATTGCAGACCTGGTGGATATCAGCCCTCGTACGGTGGAAGCCATCCGCGATAAGCTCAAAACCAAGACCGGAGCCAAGTCGATGGCAGGCCTGGTCATGTATGCTGTTAAAAATGGTATCATCGCCCAACCTTAAAAGGATCACTATAACCTGCTGGTTTTACACCATTGCCACGGCGTTAACTGGGAAACCTTGACTTATCCAGCTGGGGAAACATCCGGAGCGCGTTTTTAAAATAAATCTTCTTTAAGACCTCATCCGGCAACCCGAGTCCATACATGCTCCAGAAAGCATGATATTTTCTCAGCGGGGGGAAATATTCATCACTGGTTTCCAACATCCGGAAATAAAAACCATATTCCTCCACCGACCAGGTATCTTTTCCGAAGAGGATCCTGTCCTGGTATTGGATGAAAAATTTCCTTGCCGTAATGGGTTCCCGGCCGATTTCCTCCATGACGGCCGCAAATTCAATTTGTACATTGGGTAGGGTGTCCAGCATGGCTCCAAGAGCGGCTAGGTTATTGGCCAGCCATCCAAAATGCGCAGCGATAAAAGTAGTATTGCGGTGTTTTGAAAAGATATGGTGTTGTTCACTCATTACTTCTTTCCAGCTGGGATATTGCGGGGAAGGTCTGGCGCGATCGGGATGAAGTTTTAATTCCAACCACCGCTCATTGTTTTCATCCATTTTATCAAAAAATGGACTGGGTTCGCCAGTATGAATCAGAACCGGTATTTTCAATTCGCCGCATTTCTCCCAGATCGGATCCAGTCTTGGATCATCCACCCGGAGTCGTTTTCCGTTTTTGTCTTTTACCTCCAGTCCCAAGTCCTTATATATTTTCAGTCCTGCCGCTCCATTCTTCACATCGTTTTCGAGTTGGGCCACCGCGTGTTGGGTCCAGTTCGGATTGTCAATACCACCAAAGTCAATGTTGGTAAAGATCAGCAAACGACCATGGCCGTTGTTTTTTGCATTCAGTAAAGCCCCATTCAGATGGGCCAGACCACCTTCATTAAACCGGTCCCCTCCGTAGTCATCGTGAAAAATATCCCCGCCCCGTCCGCTGAGATTGACCATGGCTACCATATTGAGCTGGTCCATATCCGCCAACAGGGCTTTTAAGTCCTGGTTCGGCATATCCCACTGATGATTGTGGATATCGACAAAAGGATATTTTGCTTTTTTTATGAGATGTTCAGGAACAACCAGGGTGGATTTTGGATGGTAGGATTCCATATTCATCGACGGCTGCTGAGCGCAGGCAGAAAAACCGGCAACCAGTAGCAAAAATGCGCAGGAAAGAATTTTCATTCTACAATATAAGGCAGATTTCTTCCGGGGACTCGCCGCTCATATAAGTGATACAGGCGCCTGCCTTCGTCCAGATCATTCCGTCTTGAGACTCTTCACCGGATTGGCCATCGCAGCCCGGATGGCCTGATAACTTACCGTAGCCAGTGTGATCAGCAGCGCACCTGCGCAGGCAGCTGCAAATATCCACCAGCTCAAAGAAGAATGATAGGCATAGTGGGAAAGCCAGTTACCCATGAAGAAAAAGGAAAGCGGCACGGCGATCAGCAAAGATATCACGACCAGGGCTAGAAAATCCTTGGAAAGCAAAGCCCAGAGGTTGGAAACCGAAGCGCCCAGTACTTTGCGTACTCCAATTTCTTTTATCCGCTGTTCGGCCATAAAAGAAGCCATACCAAAAAGACCCAGGCAGCTGATGAAGATCGCCAGGGCAGCAAAAAAACCCGCGAGTCTGCCGATTCTTTCTTCGTTACCAAATTTTTTTGCATACTCTTCATCGGCAAATTGAAAACCGAATGGTTCCGTAGGACTATAGGCGGAAAATGTCTTCTTGATTTTTTCCATGGAGGCGGCAGCACTGGATGCAGGATTCAATTTTAGTAAGGCATAGGACTCCGGGCTTGGGTCAATATGAAAAAAAGTGGGTCGCACCTTTTGGTAGGGAGACTCGATGATCATGTCTTTGATCACACCGATCACCCTAAAGGGTTGTCCTTCCCAGGTAATGGTTTCTCCTACCGGATTTTTAAATCCGATAAATTTTACAGCCGATTCATTCAGAACAAAAGCAGCGGTATCCGAAGCGAAAGATTTGGAAAAATCCCGCCCCTCCAAAAACTGCCATCCGACGGTTTTGCCGTATTCATACGTGACATTGGTATTGGGAATATCCACTCCCTGGTTCGGGTCCTTTCCCTTCCAGTTGAAGCCACCATTGGTTGACCAGATGGCGGTAGTTGGACTGCCGGCTTCTGCCATTTGGATGATGGCGCCGGATGTCGTTAGATCGGTCCGGATGGCGTCAAAATGAGCGTGGATATTGGGCGTGAGCAACGGAACCATCACCAGTCCGTCCCGGTTATATCCGAGGGGCCTGTTTTTGGCAAACTGAATCTGGCGGAACACGACCAGCGTTCCGATGATCAACACCACAGAGACCGTGAATTGAACCACGACCAATATTCTTCTGGGAAGGGCAGCAAATCGGCCCGCCTGAAAACTCCCCTTCAACACTTTTACGGGATGGAAAGAAGACAAATACAGGGCGGGGTAACTGCCTGCAATCAAACCTGTGAATAGGGTAAAGCCTGTACAGGCTGTCCAAAAGACGGGTGCGTTCCAGGGGATCTTCATATCCTTATCAGCAACCAAATTAAATGTGGGCAGCAATAGGGTAACCAGGATCAATGCAAAAACGAAGGCCATCACCGCTACCAGGACGGATTCCATGTAAAACTGACTGATGAGCTGGGGTCGAAGCGAACCGACTGCCTTTCGGATCCCTACTTCCTTTGCTCTTTTTTGAGAACGGGAGGTGCTCAGGTTCATAAAATTGATACAGGCAAGCAAGAGCACAAATATTCCAATGATGGCGAAAAGTTTTACATATTGGATGCGTCCCCCGATGTTATTTCCGTTTTTAAATTCTTCATACAAATGCCATTTAGCCATGGGTTGCAAAAAAAGTTGCGGATGATATCGCAACTCCGGCTTTTGAACATTGTGCAGTTTGACATCTTTTATTTTATCGGAGACCGAATACATACTGGCATGGTCAGCAATCTGAACAAAAACCTGAAAGGAATTATTTCCCCACGGATCGTTCATTTTGGTCATCCAGCTGTCCTTATATAGTTTTAAATCCCAGGGAGCAATGAAGGACATATCAGCAAAACTGGAATTGCGGGGCAGGTCGCTGTAAACACCCGTAATCTTGGCATTGAATTTATCGTCCATGCGGATCACTTGACCCATGGGATCGGCCTGTCCAAACAAAGCTTTGGCAGCGGTCGCAGAAATCATGATGGAAAAAGTCTCTCTTAACCCCGCCCGGGTGCCCCGGATCATCTGGAGATTCAACATTTCCGGAGCCTGGGGTTCGAAGAAATTTCCTGCCCGGGTGATCTTTTTATCGCCGTAGGACAAAAAATGCGTTTCTGGCCAGGAAGACATCAACACGTATTTAAAATCACTTCCGTTCGTTTCGCGCAAGGCGGCTCCCAGGGGCATGGGCATGGATTGCCCGGTGAGAATATCGTTGTTAACCTTATTGTGCTGCATGACCTGGGCGATCCGGTCATAATTCGGATTTTCCTGGTTATAAGAAAGCTCGTCCCAAATCCATAGGCCGATGATCATGGCAACAGCCATACCTACGGAAAGGCCGACGATGTTGATCGAAGCAAGCACTTTATTTTTTATGAGATTGCGCCAGGCAGTCTTAAAATAATTTTTGATCATGCATTTATTTTTTTCCGGTGGAACTACTTTACACCATTTAAGTCATTTGAAAATTCGGCTATTCACTTCGCAGGCTCTTCACCGGGTTAACCGAAGCCGCTTTCATCGTTTGAAAACCAACCGTACTCAGGGCGATCACAATAGCCAGCAGTCCTGCGGCCGGGAAAATCCACCAACTGATCGGGATCCGGTAGGCGAAACCCTGGAGCCAGCCGTGCATCACATACCAGGCCAGGGGAGAGGCGACCAGAAAAGAAATAAATATCAGCCGGACAAAGTCTTTTGATAACAACAGGAAAATATTTGAAACGGAAGCGCCCAAAACCTTTCGAACGCCGATTTCCTTGGCTCGTTGTGCGGTGGTGAAAAGAGAAAGTCCCAGTAAACCCAAACAAGCGATAAAAATGGCGAAAGCGGCAAACAAGGCAAATACTTTTCCGAATAACAAATCACTTTTGTAGAGTGCATTAAACTGATCATCCAGAAAATAATAGTCAAATAAATTCCCGGGGAAAAAGGAATTGTATTTCTTTTTGATATCGTCCATGGTAGCGGCGATATTTTTGGTATTTAGTTTTACCGAAATCAGGTTATAAGTGCCCAGGGTCGGAAAAAACATAATGGGTTCCATGGGGAAATGCAAAGACTTCTGGTGGAAGTCCCTAGCGATTCCAATAATTGTCCAATCGGTACCAAAAACATGAATGCGTTTTCCCAGGGCATCTTCGCTAGAAGAAAATTCAAAGGATTTTACTGCAGATTCAGTGATCACGATATGCTGCAATTTGTGGAAGTCGGCATTGTAGTCAGAGTAGGAAAAATTTCTTCCGGCTACGATGGGAATGCCATAGAGTTTGAAAAAACCGTCATCGACTCCAAAATTCCGGATGGTCAGTTTCAGATCGGTATGCTGATCGACCCGGTAGGCATTAAAAGCCCTGGGTGTTTCCATTCCAGCTACCCTGCTGGATGTGGCGGCGTCCAGGACACCCGGCAGCTGGCTGAGTTCTTTTCTGAAGATATTCTCGTGTAAAACAAAACTGGAATCAAATGTTGTCAGCATGGGCGGCTTGATAATGGCCACTTGCGATAAGTCCACACCCAGATTCTGGTTGTTTACAAAATTTATCTGTTTGTATACGATAAAAGAACCTATGATCAGGGTGACTGTGGCTGCAAATTGGGTGGTCACCAATAATTTCCTGAGCAAAACGCCCCTGCCAGACTGGCTATATTTTCCTTTCAGAACCTGGATGGGCTTGAAAGAAGAAAGGACAAAGGCAGGATAAAATCCTGAAATCAGGATTCCGGAAATCAGACCCGCTACAATAATCCACCGAATTTCAAGGCCATGGCTGGGTTGGGTAAAAAGATCGGAAAGGGAAAGATTTCTTTCGACCAGCCGATTAAAACTGGACTGAACCGCCAGGATCAGAAATAAAGCGATCGTCAGGGCGACCGCATTCATCAGCAGGGATTCAGTTAAAAACTGCCGGATAAGCTGGGGTCGGGTCGCACCGGAGACCTTGCGGATCCCAACTTCTTTGGCGCGGTTCATAGAACGGGCTGTGGTCAGGTTAATATAATTGACCCAGGCGATCAGGATGATCAGGGTAGCAATAATCAGCATGCCCCAAACGGCTGAAGCGCTGCCGGTGATACCAATTTCATACTCATATCCGGAATACAAATGAGCTTCCAATAGCGGTTGCAACAAAAACTTTTCATCATTTCCGGAAATTTTATTTCCCTGAAAATGACGCTGACTAAAAGCCGCCAGTTTTTTTTCCAGGGCCTTATAATCGGCGCCATGACTGAGTTGGATATAGTGCCAGAAATCAGAATCCGTAAAATCATATTTTGCCGGCCCGTAGACATTGGGGCCGTCATAGAGTGTCGTATAGGAATACAACATGTCAAATTTCAGGTGGGAGTTTTCCGGAATATCCTGGCAAATGCCGGTAATCTTATAGGGCATCGAGTCTCTGGCGATTTGAATTGTTCTTCCGATCAGAGAGGAAAAATTATCGTTTTGAACCGAAAAAATTTTTCGGGCCAGCGATTCGGTTAAGATGATGTCCGTGGGCTCCAGCAGGGCTGTTTTGGGATTGCCGGCCAACAGCGGATAAGAAAACATAGAAAGAAATTCGTTGTCAACGGCCAGGGTATTTTGGGCTTCAAACTTTTTGTCATTGAGTGTGAGGATTTGATTTCCCATGGGTTCCACTCGGGTATTGTTGATCACTTCCGGAAAATCGGCTTTCATGGCAGGCCCGACTGCGGAATAGGTGATGGTTCCGTGTTGTACGAGTTTTCCCTGCTGATACCGGTCATTGGTAACCCGATAGATATCCGCTGCATTTTTATTGAACCGGTCAAAACTCAATTCATAGTTCACAAATTCCAGGATCAACAGACAGGCCGCCATCCCGATGGATAAACCAATGATGTTGATGGATGAATCCGTTTTATTGTTTATCAGGTTTCTCCAGGCCGTTTTAAAATAACTTCTGATCATGGGTTTGATTTTTTCTCGTTCAAAGAATGATTGCTTCTTTTACAGTTCCATATATTTTTTTTCGATGGCTATATGACCATTATTCGGATCTTAAACTTCTTACCGGATTGGCGTTTGCGCTGTGCAGGGTCTGAACGCAAACGGTTGCCAGCGCGATTAAAAAGGCCAACAACCCGGCAAGGCCCAGTACCCACCAGGGAATGGGGGTGTGATAAGCGAAATTCTGTAGCCAATGATCCATGGCCCACCATCCGAGCGGCGCCGCAATCAGAAATGAAAGGCCGACCAGGATCAGGAATTCCTTGGACAATAAGACAAAGAGAGTCCTTACGCTCGCCCCCAATACTTTGCGGACCCCGATTTCTTTGGCTCTTTGTGTAGCCGTGAAAATGGAAAGCCCGAGCAATCCCAAACAGGAAATGGCGACTGCCAGTCCGGCAAACAGTACGGAAAGTCGGCCGGTCACCTGATCACTTTTATAGAGCTTTTCATATTCTTCATCAGAAAACTTATAAGTGAAGGGAAAAGCGGGATTGAGTGTTTTACAAAGTTTTTCTAGGCCCTTCAGGGCCGGTTTTGCCTGACCCGCCGCAGTGCGAATGATGATGGATGCGTAGTAGTCTCCTTTTCCCATAAACAATATCAAGGGTTCAATCGGATCGTGCAGGGATTTAAAATGAAAATCTTTTACTACTCCGACAATGGTGTGCCGATAACTTCCATTGAATACGGGTTTTCCAATGGGATTTTTATATCCCATTATGGCCGCGGCGGTTTCATTGACGATTATGCCCAGAGAATCATAGGGGCCTTCGGATGGAAATGATCTACCCGCTACCATGGTAAGATCCATGGTTTTCATGAAATCCGGACCGATGGCATCATGGATAAACCGAATGTGTTCCTGGGGATCCTTTCCTTCCCATCCGATCGAAAGAGTACCATTGTTCATTTCGGTGGGAGCTTCTGTCAGCTCCGTAATATTCTTAACACCAGGCAGTTTCAGGGCTTCTGTTTTGAAGACATCCAGTTTTTCAAGAAGGGTTCCTTCGATGGGTATGTATAAAAGGTTTTCACGATTGTATCCCGAACTGGCGGTTTGAAGAAAATAAATCTGTCGGGAAATCAGGATCGTGGAAATGATCAATACAATAGAGAGGGTAAACTGAAATACAACCAAGCCTTTGCGGAAAAAAGTTCCCCGGGGTCCTGATTTCATCGTTCCTTTTAAAACCTGAATGGGATTAAAGGCAGATAAAAACAAAGCGGGATAACTGCCAGAGAAGATGCCCGTTAATAAAGTCAAAACGGCTATTCCCAAACAAAACTTCGGTTGAGAAATGGGCAATACGATTTCCTTAGCGGTCAATTGATTGAAGGCCGGCAACGCAAGCCGGGTCAGAATCAATGCCAGGCCCATCGAAATGGCTGCCATCAAAATGGCTTCTCCCATAAATTGTTTGATAAGCAGGATCCGCAGCGCCCCCATAACTTTTCTTACGCCGATCTCCCGGGCCCGTTTTACGGAACGGGCCGTCGTGAGGTTCATGAAGTTGATACAGGCGATGATCAATATAAAAATAGCCACCAGACTAAAAAGTCGCACGTACTGAATGCGGCCTTCCACCGGATAGCCGTTTTTGAATTCGGAATATAGGTAACGCTGGTCGAACCTTTGCAGACCCAGTTCGATCCGGTTGCTGCCTTTTAACTCCGTGTTGAATTTATCGAGCATAAATTTTATGCGCGCTTCAACCTGGAGGGGATTTGCATCGGAACGCAACTCGATGATGGTCCTGGGATCAACACTTTCCCAGTCCTTAGCCCAGCCATTGTCCTCTAGATAAGCCGACCAGCTGATAATATAATTGCATTTATCCGCTACACGGGAAGACATATCTTCGAAAACAGCCTGAACAGTGAAATCTTTTTTGTTTTCGTACCGGATCGTTTTGCCGATTGCCGCCGCAGGGCTTCCAAAAAAATCATCCGCCATTTTTCTGGATATGGCAATACTGTTGGGTGTACGGAGTGCACTGGATGCCCGACCTTCCAGCAACGGATAGCTGAACATGCTAAAAAAATCTGCGCCGGCGCTGTACCCGTCTTGTTTTAATATTTTATCCCCCACAGAAAATGTATTCACCGTAGGCCAGGAAAAAGGGGAAGCATTTTTTATTTCGGGAATTTCTTTTTTCAGTTCCTCCGCCAGCGGTCCCTGGGTCCAATACCAGGTTTCAATTTTCCCACCCAGGTGGTTGCGTTCATAGATAAAATAAAGGTTTTGGCCGTTCTTATGAAAAGCATCTATCCCCCGCTCGTCCCTGACCCAAAGCAGGATCAATAGACTGCAGGTCATACCCAAGGCGAGTCCTGATATATTGATGGCGGAAAATCCTTTGTTGTTCCAAAGATTGCGCAAGGCGGTTTTTAGATAGTTTCTGATCATAGTGTTGGGCTTATAAACGGACTGCTTACTTAGTTATCTTCAGTCATCATGCCATATTATTATCTCCTTATTAGTCAAGCAGATAGCATTGGGTATCACGGGTATACTGCACGTTTTCGATACGCCGGATGTCCGCTTCCAAAAAGATGGATTCTCAAAGCGGATGGGCTTCGTTAAGCGGGATTTAAAAAAGATCAAATCCATTACCTTCGAAACCATGTTGAATCTTTTGAAGGGGCTTATCAATTTCGATGGAAAATTAATTGATCCCAAAACGCCGGTGGCAGCCATCACCAACAGAAGCCTCCGGTATGGCGATGGTCTTTTTGAGACGATGTTTTGGACTGGCACAGAAATTTACAATCTCGGATTCCACCTGGACCGTCTGTTCAAAGGATTGGCCGTTTTAAAATTCGAGCTGGGCACTGCGGGATTTTCCCGGGAATTTATAACGCAGGAAATAAGAAACCTTTGTGAACTGAATGCACCCCGTCTCAAAGCCCGGGTACGGTTAAATGTTTTCAGGGAAGACGGTTCTGGATTACTTCCTTTGAAGAACAGACCGCAGTACCTGATCGAATCCACCGATTTTCCTGAATTCAATCCGGCTCCCCTGCGCCTGACCATATTTGAAGGGGAGAAAAAATATCCCGGCATACTCAGCAACCTAAAAACTAACAACTATCTTTTAAACCTATTGTCCCTCCAGTATGCCAGAGAAAAAGGTTTTGACGACGCACTCTTGTTCAACAGCCGTGGAAATGTCTGCGAAGCCAGCACGAGCAATCTTTTTATGGTTCAGAAAGGAATTCTTTTTACTCCGTCTTTATCTCAGGGCTGTGTAGAGGGTACCAAGAGACGGGAATTGCTGGAAGCCCTGCCGGGACTGGGTTTTCAGGTGGAAGAGACCATCATTACCCGGGACATGATTTTTGAAATGGAAGAAATTTTTCTGACCAATGCCATCCGGGGTATCCGGTCGGTTATTTGTATTGACAATACCTATTACACCCGCGACTTGACCAACCGGATTGCTCGACTCATGAAAGCGATTCCGGAATGAAAACTTCGGTGAACATTTTCTGGTTTCGACGGGATCTGCGACTGGATGACAACGCTGCTTTGTATCACGCGCTGAAATCATCGCTACCCATACTGCCCGTTTTCATATTTGACCGAACGATCCTGGACCTGTTGGATGATAAATCAGATGCGAGGGTAGAATTCATATTTGAAAAAGTTCGGTCAATAGCTGAAATACTGCATGGCCTAAATACTGCCTTGGATGTTTACTACGGATATCCCAAAGAAATTTTCGCCGGCCTCTTAAAGAAATATCAGATTGGAGAGGTTTTTATCAATGAAGATTATGAACCCACAGCCCGACAAAGGGATCGGGAAATTGAAGAAATGCTTCAAACATGGGGTGCAGGATTGAAAGTTTATAAGGATCAGGTTATTTTTTCGAAAGAGGAAATCTTAAAGAAGGACGGTGGTCCCTACACGGTGTTTACTCCCTATAGCCGTGCATGGAAAACGAAATTGCAAGAAGACAGTTATTTTCTTCAGTCTTTTCCGACGGATAAATATTTTTCAAATTTCCTTATCCGGGATCGATCTCCTTTACCTGACCCCATGGATATAGGGTTTACATTTTCTGGTCATCGTTTCCCCTCTGCCGAAATCCAGGAAAGCTTGATCAAACGATATGCAGAAGTAAGAGATTTTCCAGGTAAGGACGCGACCTCACACCTCGGCATTCACCTGCGTTTCGGGACGATTTCCGTCCGCAAACTGGTGAAAACAGCCAGCAGATTCAATCCGGCCTTCCTGGAGGAACTCATCTGGAGAGAATTTTATCAAATGATTCTCTGGCATTTTCCAAAACTGGGCGAGGGCCATGCTTTCAAGGAGTCCTATGAAAAGATTTCTTGGAGAAACAATGAACGTGAGTTTACCGCCTGGTGCCAGGGAAAAACCGGGTATCCCCTGGTAGATGCTGGAATGAGGCAGCTGAATGAGACTGGATATATGCACAACCGGGTACGAATGGTAACGGCCAGTTTTTTATCGAAGCATTTGCTCATTGACTGGCGATGGGGAGAAGCCTATTTTGCGGAAAAACTATTGGATTTCGACTTCGCTTCCAACAATGGAGGCTGGCAGTGGGCCGCAGGTTGTGGATGCGACGCGGCTCCATATTTTAGGATTTTTAATCCTACGCTTCAGAGGGAAAAGTTTGATCCGGACTGTTCTTATATCACCAGGTGGGTGCCCGAATTTCAGGAACTGAATTATCCTCCGCCCATTGTCGAGCACGGTTTCGCTCGAGCGCGCGCCATCCGGGTCTATAAGGAGGCGGTTTGGAAAGACCGGTGAAGAGGGTTTTATGTTTTGTGCATTTCTTCGTATATCTCCAGGAGTATTTTCACCGCATGACGACCTTGTTCTCCCAAGGATAAGCTAAACTGATTTACATATAGATCAATGTGCTGGCGCATGACGGATTTCTGCATTTCCTGGGAATGGCGGACCACATAGTCTGAAAGATCGGGATAGTATGCTTCGGCATAAGCCACGCTGTCCCGGATCAACCGGTCGATCTCCGCCCGATCGGCAACGGAAAAATGATGTCGCATCACGATGCCTCCCAGCGGAATCGGAGATCCGGTTTTTTGTTCCCAGTATTCTCCTAAATCCATCTGTTTTACCAGACCCCTTTGCATATAGGTGAAACGGTTTTCGTGAATGATGACACCAAAATCCACTTCACCCGACAGGACAGCAGATTCAATCTGTGAAAAGACCATAAACTTTTTTTTCTTCACCTGTGGAAAAGCCATGGTGAACAACAGGTGGGCGGTTGTATGTTCCCCGGGAATGGCGACGGTCAACTGATGAATATCTTTGAGCAGGATCTGATCCTTGGAAATCAGCAGGGGACCAACGCCCTTTCCCAGGGCTCCGCCGGCATCCAAGAGGGAATAATTTTTTTGAAGCAAGGGCCAAACTCCATAACTGATTTTACTCAGGTCCAGTTTCCCTTCCAGCGCCCAACGGTTCAGGGTTTGGACGTCTTCGAGTACCACCTCGAATTCAAAGTTTCCGGTATCTATTTTTTTATTGACAAGGGCGTCAAAGATAAAAGTATCATTGGGACAGGGGCTAAATCCTAAAGAGAGTTTCATCAGCTTTTTCTATTTTTTGAATCAGCAATACCAGCGATTGATGCAGACTCTTCCTGGCTTCTTTTATTTTCCATCGGCTTTTATCCCGGTCTCCCACTAGATTGGAAACCGATCGGAGTTGAAGAAAAGGAATTTTTTCCATCAGACAAACATAGTGTAGGGCGGCACCTTCCATACTCTCAACAAACGGCGCCTGATTTCGTTGAGATCCCTCGTATTCATTCGATTTGATTTCATTGACGGTGATTCCTTCCCTGAACGGCAGGCCGGACCATTCCAGCAAATGTAGATAAGGATTGATCAGTTTGGCATTCCGGAATGGAAAGCGGTCTGCTTTGTCCAGTCCGAGGTCAAAAAGACTGCGGAACCCTTCTTTTTCCTGTGCACCCAGATCGGCCAGCACTTCAGAGCGGATCGCAAATGTCTTTCCCATATCCTGCGGCCAAACAGCTCCCCCGATCCCCGCTTGGATGACCAGGTTGGGCCGCTGTTCATGAATTTTTTTTCCTAACCCGTAGGCGGCCTCTAACTGGCCCATACCACTGATCAACAATTCAGGATTTGATGCGTTATGGGGTAAGGAACGATGGGCAAGCCAGTCAATGGTTTCGCTGATTTCAAATTCTGTGGCCGACATCAGAAGCAGGAGCATGTGCAAATATCCGGAAACCCGCCCAATCCGACCGAACCATTACCTTTGCAAAAATTTTTATTTGGATGGTCTTTCTCACCCGGTTAGAACATTTTAATGCGGCCCACAAACTATTCAATCCAACCTGGAGCCGGGAACAAAACGAAGCAGTCTTTGGAGCCTGTGCGAACGAAAACTGGCATGGGCACAATTATGAACTCTATGTGACCATCAAGGGGAAGCCGAACAAGGAAACGGGATTTTTAATGGACGTGAAAAAACTGAGCAATCTGATCAAGGAACGGGTTACAGAAAAACTGGATCACAAGAACCTCAATGTGGAAGTAGAATTTCTTGAAGGACAAATGTGTTCCACTGAAAATTTGGCCATCGGTATTTGGAAACAGTTGGAAGGCCAGCTTCCACCGGGTGTACAGCTGCATTCGGTTAAACTCTATGAAACCCCGCGGATTTTTGTTGAATATTTCGGATAGACTATTATGGAAAGAAAAGTCGCTATTTTCAGGAAAGAACATTTCAATGCAGCCCATCGGTTGTATGTGCCCGGATGGACGGATGAACAAAACCTCGAGCAGTTTGGAAAATGTTCAAACCCTCATTATCACGGGCACAATTACGAACTGATTGTGAAAGTAACCGGTACCCCGGATCCGAAAACTGGTTATGTAATCAATCTTTCTGTCTTGTCTTCCCTTATCCGTGCCCAGGTACTCGACCGGTTCGATCATAAAAATCTCAATCTGGATACGAAGGAATTTGCTTCTCTAAACCCGACAGCGGAGAACATCGTACTGGTTATTTATGATATTTTGCGAGCACAGCTGGATCCTTCGCTGGATCTTTCGGTTCGTCTCTATGAGACCGATCGGAATTTTGTGGAATATCCAGCCTGATGGGTGTGGGCTAGGGCGATTGCGGTGAAGAAGCATCCTTCGGGAGAAAAAATGGACGATAAAAATATTTCGATCCCTCATACAGGCCTCGGGCCCATCAACTGGCAAAAGAATGAACAATGGCTTATAAAAAAATTGAACAATACGACGAGAAAACAACCGCCTCCCTCATTGTGAGTTATAAAAATATTCTAACCCACCTTGGAGAGGACCCGACGCGCGAAGGATTGGATAAAACACCCGAACGGGTAGCCAAAGCCATACAGTTTCTCACCCAGGGTTATGAACTGGATGCACATGCGATACTGGATTCCGCAAAATTTCATGAGCCGATGAGCGAAATGATCATCGTGAAAGATATTGAGGTATACAGTCTGTGCGAACATCATATGTTGCCTTTTTTCGGGAAGGCCCATGTGGCCTATATACCCAACGGCTGGATTACCGGCCTGAGCAAAGTAGCCCGGGTAGTCGACGTATATGCACGCAGGTTGCAGGTACAGGAGCGACTGACAACCCAGATTTTGCATGCCATCCGGGACTCCCTTCAACCACTGGGTGCAGCCGTGGTCATCGAAGCCTCCCATCTGTGCATGATGATGCGCGGTGTGCAGAAGCAGAATTCCGTAACAACAACCTCCGCCTTTTATGGTCAGTTTGAGAAAAATGAAACCCGGACCGAATTCATCAAGCTGATTTCTTCGGATCTGAGCTAGGAACAAAAAGATTTTCTTTGTTGAGTCGGTCGTTTGTGGCAAATTTGTTTTTTAACCTCTACCTCGGATATGAAGCATGCGTATATTTTTCCTGGACAGGGTTCTCAGTTTCCGGGTATGGGAATGAACCACTATGAAAAAAGTGCTTTTGCAAAAAAACTCTTTGAACAGGGAAATGAAATTGCGGGATTCCGTCTCTCAGACATCATGTTCAACGGATCCGAAGCCGACCTGAAACAAACCAACGTTACCCAGCCCGCGATTTTTCTGCATTCGGTAATTGCATTCAAAACGGTAGACAATGCCCGGCCTGAAATGGTTGCCGGTCATTCGCTGGGGGAATTTTCCGCCCTGGTAGCAAACAGCGCCTTGTCTTTTGAAGATGGCATGCGCCTGGTGATTATCCGGTCTTCGGCCATGCAAAAAGCCTGTATCTCCAATCCAGGTACGATGGCCGCGGTGCTGGCGTTGGATGAGGGCCAGGTGGAATCGATTTGCAAAGAAATAGAATCACAGACCGGTGAAGTACTGGTCCCTGCCAATTACAATTGTCCGGGACAGGTAGTCATCAGCGGTTCCCTGAAAGGAATTGAATTGGGTTGTGAAAGAATGAAAGCGGCTGGCGCACGGCGGGCTGTCATCCTTTCTGTCGGCGGAGCTTTTCATTCTCCCCTGATGGAACCGGCAAGAGAGGAACTGAAAGCAGCCATAGAAAAGACTACATTTTACAATCCATCCTGTCCGGTATACCAGAATATCGTCGCCAAGGCGGTGATGGATAAAGAAGAAATCAAAAAAAATCTCATAGACCAACTCACCGGTCCAGTGCGGTGGACGCAATCCGTCATGGCCATGATTGGAGACGGGGCCAACCATTTTACGGAGATCGGGCCAGGCAAAGTATTGCAGGGTCTCATGGGAAAAATCGACAAGACGGTCGCAACCGCAGGTGTCGAATAAATCCAGGTTGTTTTGAACTCGATTTTATGCTTCCAATTTGATAGGTAGAGCACAGTTTAACCACTGGCCGTCCAGGGTAGCTCCGTATTTTTTATAAAACTGGATCGCAGGTTCATTCCAGTCAAGTACCTGCCACATCATCCCAGTGACTCCTAGGTGTTTGGCTTCTTCCACTGTTTGATCAAACAATTTTTTCCCGATGCCTTTTCCCCGGTATTGTTCTGTTACGATGAGATCTTCCAGATAAAGTCGAAGTCCTTTCCAGGTGGAATAACGCATATACCAAAGACTCAGTCCGATTATTTTTCCAAATTCATCGAGTGCTACCAGTGCTTGCCATACCGGATTTTTTCCAAATCCGGTTTCCTGAAAATGATCCAGGGTTACGGTTACTTCATCCGGAGCTTTTTCAAAAGCAGCCAGCTCCCGGATTAACTCCATCATCCGGGGACAATCCTCGAGGGTCGCCTTTCTGATCATATTTTTCATGCTGAAAACAATAAGAAATGAGGGTGGGGTGTATGCACTTTTCCTATCCCGGTTGACCGTTTTAAAACATCTTTAGAAACCCCAGCGAACCAGGGTCGCCCCCCAGGTAAACCCGCCTCCAAAAGCAGCCAGTACGAGAAGGTCTCCTTTTTTCAGTTGGGATTCCCAATCGGACAGACAAAGGGGTATGGTGCCGGCAGTGGTATTTCCATAGCGCTGAATATTGACCATGACTTTTTCTTCTGACAATCCGATCCGGCTGGCAGTAGCGTCGATGATCCTTTTGTTGGCCTGATGAGGCACGAGATAGGCAATATCGTCGCCGGTCAAATGATTTCTTTTCAGGAGTTCTTCACTCACATCTGCCATCCGGGTGACGGCAAATTTATAGACCGGCTGCCCTTCCTGATAAATAAAATGTTCTTTGCGGGCAACGGTTTCGATGCTGGCGGGCCGAAGGGATCCGCCGGACTTCATATGCAAGTGGGTTTTGCCACTTCCGTCACTTTTCAAAATACTGTCCAACACACCGAATCCTTCCTGGTTGGGTTCAAGCAAGACGGCTCCTGCGCCATCTCCGAAAATGATACAGGTGCTCCGGTCGCTGTAATCCACAATGGAGCTCATTTTATCGGCACCCACTACGATGACTTTTTGGTAGCGCCCACTCTCAATCAGAGAAGCGCCGGTGGTCAGGCTATACAAAAATCCGCTGCAGGCAGCCAGCAGGTCAAAACCCCAGGCGTTGACTGCGCCTACTTTTTCACATACCAGGTTTGCGGTGGAGGGGAAAAACATATCCGGAGTGACCGTTCCCACGATGATGCAATCGATTTCCGAGGGCAGAATGCCCCTTTTTTCACAAATCTGAAGGATAGCCGGTATGCAAAGGTCAGAAGTTCCCTTGTGGAGGCCTTTGAGAATTCTTCTTTCGGAGATGCCCGTCCGGGTACGTATCCATTCATCGTTGGTATCCACCATTTGCTCCAGATCACTATTGGAAAGAATGTCATCGGGAACATAGCCGCCTACAGCCGTAATGGCGGCGGAGATCTTTTGGGTCATTGAACAAAGATCGTTGGTTTTTATAAAATATTTACGCCGTTTAAAAATACTATTTTCGCGCTCATGATAACTTTTCTCCGCGGGGAATTTATATATAAAACGCCGGCACTCATCCATATAGATGTGCAGGGCGTGGGCTATGAAGTTCAGATCAGCCTCCATACATTTTCCCAGATTCAGGCCCTGGAAAAAGGAGTTTTACAGATCTACCACCAGGTAAAAGCGGAGGATGAGGTCCTGTACGGATTCTTTGAAAAGGATGAAAAAGAGATGTTTATCCAACTACTCAGCGTCTCGGGGGTGGGTGCTTCCACCGCCCGGATGATGCTCTCGGCCTTAAAACCCGAAGAACTGGCCCAGGCGATCCTGCAGGGCCAGACCAAGCAGTTGGAAGCCATTAAAGGCATCGGGAAAAAATCGGCCGAAAGGATCATCCTGGAACTCAAAGATAAAATCGGAAAAAAATTCTCTGGTTCAAATATTTCCCCATTGATAAACAATACATTGGAGCATGATGCGTTGAATGCTCTGGTGTCTCTAGGTATTGCCCGGCAGGTGGCAGAACAGGCTTTGAAAAAGCTTGCGCAGGATGCCCCGGTTCAGCACAAAGTCGAAGACATCATAAAGCAAGCTTTAAAAATCCTTTAGCCTATCGTAGGGATCTCTACCTAACTAATTTTTGAGGAAGTTTGACCAGGCATCTGCTTCAGATTATCACTACAACGGTATGGATCGCTGCCGTAACGGTTACTTTTTTGGTACCGTTTGGCGTCCTTGCGCAAAATGCCCCCGATACAACCAAACACCCCGTATTTGCCGATAGCCTCCATTTCCCCATCCATGACCGGCGCGGCGACCAGCTCAGTAGCTTCAATCCGAGTGCGTTCAACCTGAAAAACCCCTCCAACCTCCATGACTCCATTGAATACGACCCGAAGACCAATCTCTATTACCTGGTAGAAAAAATCGGCAACAAATACTACCGGACGCCGACAGCCTATACCTACGAGGAATATCAGCAACTGCAAGCCAAGCAGGCAGAAGAAGACTATTTCCGGCAAAGAGCCGAT
>JABDAN010000017.1 GCA_013289175.1 Bacteroidota bacterium | reverse complement strand
GCGGAATGTGAGGAAGTAAGAAATTTCCGGATCATACCTGATGGTTTGGATGAGCAATTATATCTGTCATAAGCGGGTCTGACTGCGCAAATGCCAGGATTTTGGGCGAACAAAACTTTGAAGCCCCGCATGCGATAGGGTCGCCCCAAATCCTGAATGTTTTCTTCCGCTCCAGGGTAGCGCAGCAGATACCCGATCACAACAATTCCAGTATCCGGAACCTGCATTCATTTGGTGCAATATACGCTCTGCTCTTTTCCTGTCGGAACCATATACCGCTGCTGTTAATCCGTATTCCGTGTCCTGCATGAGACTTATGGCCTCTTCATCGTTTTCTACTTTCATGATTCCGATGATCGGCCCAAATGATTCCTCTTTCATCACCAGCATTTGGTGGGTCACGTCTGTAAGAACGGTGGGTTGAAAATAATAACCTTTCCCTTTCAAGCGGTTTCCACCCAAATGAAGGTGCGCTCCTTTCACCAAGGCATCTTGGACCTGATTTTCCAGAACCTTTAGCTGATCTTTGCGGGTCAGCGGACCAAAATATACTGACTCATCGCTGGGACTTCCTACCTTCCATGAGCTCACCGTTTTTAGGAATTCCTGCAAATAATTTTCGTAGATATGCTTGTGTACATATATACGTTCTACCGAGCAACAGCTTTGACCATTGTTGTAAAAGGCACCGTCTGCCGTACCAGCCGCTACTTGCTGGATATCTGTGATATCATCGGTAATGTACAACGGATCTTTACCGCCCATTTCCAATTGGCATGGTACCATTTTCAAAGCGCATTTTTCGTAGATATGCTGGCCGGTTTTATAGGAGCCGGTAAAAAAATATCCGTCGAAGGGCAGATTTAACAGGTATTCACCTACATCGCCACCCCCGAGGGCCACCTGAAAAACACCTTCAGGGATGCCGGCTTCCTTTAGCAAATTCTCTATAGCCAGCCCCGTCAGCAGGGCATATTCAGATGGTTTGTACATGACGGCATTGCCTGCCAACAAAGCACTGATAAAAACATTCACCCCAACCAGCCAAGGATAATTCCAGGCTGAAATATTGCAGACAACACCCAACGGCTCATAGGATATTCTTTCCTCCATGTCCGCTAACCGGGTCATCACTTCATCTCCCAGGTATTGCTCGGCGTGTTCAGCCAACCATTGGATTCGTGTCTTTGCACCGTTGATCTCCTGGCGGCTCTGAGACAATGGTTTCCCCACTTCGGATGTCAGAGTGGCCGCTAGTGCATCGATCTGCTTGGACAAGGAATCAGAAAATTTTTGAATAACCCGGATGCGGTGTTGTATCGGACAGTCAGCCCAGGACTCGGCTGCATTTTTAAGCATCTTAAATTTTAAGTCAAGGGAGGCCGCTTTGTCTTGGGGGATTTCAGCGATGATTTCCTCGGTTGCCGGATTGATGATTTGCATATGGGTATAAATATTTTGGTCGGCTACAATGCCTTTAAATATAATTTTTTGAAATCATCCCTGGTTACAGGTTTTGGATTATTCGGATGCGCGAAATCCGCCAGTGCCAGATCAGCCAGGGTGTCGATGTGTTCACTAAGAACGCCGATGTCGCCGAGTTTACGAGGTATCTTTATCTGATCATTTAGTTCGAAAAGAAAATCAACCACCGCCTGACCCGATTCTTTTTTCAGTTTCAGTGCCCTTGCCATCTGTGCAAATTTATTTTCAAAACCGTCGATATTAAATTCCATTCCATAGGGAATGTTGATGGCGTTGGCCAGGCCATGGTGTGTATCCAGCAAAGAAGAAAGCGGGTGAGCCAGGGAATGTACGACACCCAGGCCTTTTTGAAAGGCCACGGCGCCCATCAGAGAAGCGATCAGCATTTTGCTTCTGGATTCCAAATCCGGATGATTGACAGCCTTTTCCAGGGATTCCTGAATCAAGGATATGGCCTGAAGGGCAATTCCGTCACACATGGGGTGAAACATATTTACCAGAAACGCTTCCATATTGTGGGTAAGAGCGTCCATTCCGGTAGCGGCCGTTACAAAAGGAGGAAGATCCATGGTGAGCAGGGGATCTGCCAATACCAGTCGGGCCAGTAGTTTGGGTGAAAACAGGATCTTTTTCTGGTGCGTTTCATCATCAGATATGATGGCGCTCCTGCCTACCTCGCTGCCTGTACCGGCAGTAGTAGGAATGGTGATGAAGGGGGGGACCTCATGGATTACATAGATGTCTCCGCCTTGGAGATCGTCATACTTGAAAAGGTCCTCGCGATGATTCACCCGCAGGGCGATGGCACGAGCCACATCCAGCGCCGCACCTCCTCCAATTCCAACGATACAATCCCGTTGTTCTTCGTCATAGATTTCAGTCCCCCGGTAAACATCCGATTTCACTGGATTTTTATGGATCCGGTAATATGTTTCAACGGAAATATTCTGGGCCTGGAGATCCTTTACCATCCTGTCAAAGAATCCCAGTTGCGAAACGGTCGGATCCGATACGATCAAAGGGCGGCGCCACTCGTTTTTTATCAGGTAGGGTCCCAGTTCTTTACTGGAGCCGGCACCAAAACGAATGAGGGTTGGAAAATTATATTGAATTATTTTCTGGAAATTCATAAGGAGTGCCTGTTAGATTAAATGATTTCAAAATACCTTTTTAGTTCCCAGTCTGTAACGCTCTTGAGGTGTTGACGCCATTCCCATTCCCGTGTGCGCGTGAAATGGTCCACAAAACTTTCTCCCAGCATTTCCCGGACCCGAACGGATTGCTTCATTTTTTTAGTGGCTTCGTCCAGGGTCGTAGGAAGGCGACCATAGGATGAATCCTGGTAGCCATTTCCAACAGAGGGAGGTTGATCCAATCTTAATTTATTTTTTATACCGTAGAGTCCCGCTGCCAGAGCACCCGCCATGGCCAAATAGGGATTCACATCCGAACCAATTACCCGGGTTTCCATTCTGCAAGCAGATTTAGAGCCCGATAAAATACGGATCGCTACGGTCCGGTTATCCATACCCCAGGTAAGGGTAGTGGGTGCCCAGGCTCCTTCTACCAGTCTTTTATAGCTGTTAATCGTGGGTGCAAAGAGCGGAAGAATTTCGGGAAGGAGCAAAAGCTGTCCCGCTACATATTGTTTCATCGTCTCACTCATGTGCAAAGGATCTTTTTCATCATAAAAAAGATTTTTCTTTTGGCCTGGGTCCCAAAGACTCTGATGGACATGACCGCCGCACCCTGGCAGGTTTTCATGAATCTTAGCCATGAAAGTCGCCATGATGCCTTGTTTATATGCGATTTCCTTCACGGCGGTCTTAAAAAGTACCGCCCGATCCCCTGCCTCCAGAATTTCAGAATATCGGATCGCCGCTTCATAGGTGCCGGGGCCTGTTTCCGTATGCAGACCTTCTATGGGAATGCCAAATTGATGGAGTAATTCGAAAAGGTCATTCATAAAGTCATGCTGCAAACTGCTGCGAAGAATGGAATATCCAAACATGCCCGGAGTCAGGGGTTGCAGATTGGAAAATTTTTTTTCGTTGGCAGTCTGGGGCGTTTCTGAAAAATTGTACCACTCGAACTCCTGAGAGAACAGCGGAAAAAGCCCTGCCTTTAGAGCGTCACTCGATACTTTTCTCAAGAGTTGCCGTGGGCAAACCGCTGGTTCATTTTCATTTTGAATGAGCTCACCCAGAAAGAAAGGAAGGTCATTTTCCCAGGGTATTTTTCTGAAGGTGGATAAATCCAGCCGAGAAGGTGCATCCGGATATCCTGTATGCCAACCGGTATAGGACCCATTGTCATAAGCTGCATCGGATGAATCCCAGCCGAATACTACATCGCAGAAACTGGTTCCGGAATCTACAACCGATAAAAATTTTTCGACAGATATGTATTTGCCCCTTAGGACCCCGTCGATATCGGTCAGGGCGATTTTGACTTTTCCCGACGCGTGATTTTTCACATAGGCCAGAATTTCCTTTGTATCCATAAAACTATTATTAAGAAGTTCTCCTTCTGGTTACCAACTTAAAGAATCCATATGAAAATACCAGCAAGGTCAAATAAAACAGGGCCAGTTCAAAATTGTAAATGGTCATGGCAATAATCGAAAGAACGGAGATCACCAGTGCAACGACGGGAAAAATGGGGTACAGGGGAACCCGGAAAGGTCTGGGCAATGAGGGCTCATTTCTGCGAAGGCGCAGCATCGAGACCATGGAGAGAATATAAAGGGTTAAGGCTCCAAAAACAGAAAGGGTGATAACCTGGTCGGTTTTTCCCGATAGCAGGGCAATCATGCCGATCGCCATATTTACAAGCAGGGCATTGGAAGGAGTTTTGAAACGGGGATGTATTTTCCCCAGAAATTCCGGTGCAAATTTTACTTTGCCAAATTCGTAGGTCGCCCTACCTGCCGACAGAATCAATCCATGAAAGGAAGCGACCAGTCCGAATAATCCAACGGTGATCAACAAATGGTAGAGTAGGTGGTTGTTGCCGGTAATATGGGCCAGTGCAAGCGGCAGCGGGGAATCAGAGGTTTTTCCATCTGACCGGTAGACAACTGCCTCCCATCCTGCGACACCGATAGAGCTCAAGAAAATCAATATACACAATACCACCAGGGTCAGGATGGCAGAACCGAAACCCAGCAATAAAGTGCGTTGGGGGCGATGAACCTCTTCTGCGACATTGGCAACCCCCTCGATTCCCAGAAAAAACCATATTGCAAAAGGAATGGAGGCCAGGATTCCCTGCCATCCATGGGGAAAGGCATTGTGCCGGATATGGCTCCATTCAAAATGAGGAAGCGTGACGCCGGTAAACAACAACAATTCTCCCACTGCAAACAAAGTGATAAACAGTTCAAACATCGCCGCTGCTTTTACCCCATAGATATTCAAGGATGTAAACAAGATATAGGCAAAAAGGGCGATGGCCCTGACAGGAATTTCCGGAAAAAACAGATTGAAATAGGCGCCGATGGCAAAGGCGATCGCTGGGGGCGCAAAAATGAATTCAATGTTTTGAGCCATACCCGCTATAAAACCTAGGTCGCTTCCCAATGCACGAAAGGCATAGTCAAAAGCACCCCCTGCTTTGGGTATGGCGGCGGCAAGTTCGGCATAGCTGAAAGTAAATGTGGTATACAGGACAATAATAAAACAGGTCGCGATGGCCAGGCCTCCCGAACCACCCTGTTCAAGACCCAGATTCCATCCGAAATACATACCGGAAATCACGTATCCCACACCCAGTCCCCAGAGTAGAAAAGGGCTCAAAGTTCGTTTTAGCGTGGGGGCTGGTGGAGATATCATAACTGAAAGGTGAATTTAAAATCCTTTGAGGGGCTGGTATCCAAAAATAGAATGAATAAAAGGTTTGGCAAGCAGGCAGGGGAGGATTCCAAATAAGAAAGTTTGATGTTTGCATATTAAATGCTTTGGGTAAATTGTCGTATTAAATTTTAGTCATGTTTGTAAAAGATGCGCGTGTAGACGCATATATTGAAAAATCGGCTGCCTTTGCCCAGCCCATTTTAAAGAAATTGCGCAAGCTGATAATGACGGCTTGCCCGGATGCTGTAGAAACCATCAAATGGAGCTTTCCGAACTACGAAATACATGGCTCCCTGTTTTGCAGCATGGCAGCTTTTAAAGAGCACTGCTCCTTTGGATTCTGGAAAGCGTCCTTGCTAAGAGATGCAGCAGGCATTCTGAAACTGGCAGACAGAAATGCGATGGGCCATCTGGATAAGATTCAGACCTTAAAGGATCTTCCATCTGACAAAATACTTCTTTCGTATTTAAAAGAAGCTGCCCTACTCAACGAAAACAATATAAAAATAGTCAGACCGAAAACCGTTGCCAAGAAGGAATTGCCAGTACCCAATCAACTGGCATCTGCCTTAAAGAAGAACAAAAAGGCATTGGCTGGTTTTGATGCCTTTTCACCTTCCCAGCGAAGAGAATACATTGAGTGGGTCGAGGAAGCAAAAACCGAAGAAACGAAAAATAAGAGAATAGAAACGACCATCGAATGGTCAGCAGAAGGTAAGTCGCGGCACTGGAAATATAAAAAAGCTTGAACCTGATGGCTGGCAGATCAGCTCACGAAATTTTTTGCCTTATTTTAAATCAGCGGGTTCGAAGGTTCTTTATCAAAAAGGTTAAAAGATTTACTCTATGGAAGATCACCCAGGGCGGTTTCATATAGATCCGGACATATCGAAGGCGATGACGCTGCACACCGATTTTTATACAGATCCTGATTTATTCGAGCAGAGCCGTTCAAGTATTTTTGAAAAAAGCTGGCAATATATTGGAGACAAGGGTTTGATAACCGAAAAGGGGCGTTGTTATCCCTTTACTCTTTTGGAAAACTACCTGAATGAGCCGCTTTTGCTGACCAGGGACGCCCAACAGCAAATGCATTGCCTCTCCAATGTCTGCACGCACCGGGGCACGGTCTTGATTACAGAACCCTGTTCTGCAGCCCACTTACGATGCCGGTACCACGGAAGGCAATTTCACCTGGATGGACGATTTCTCTCCATGCCGGAATTTAAGGAAGTAAAAAATTTCCCCTCCAGGGAAGATGATCTCACCCAGCTGCCATTGTTTGAATGGGGACCCTGCTTATTTACTTCGCTGGATTTACGGGCAGACCCCAAAAAATATTTTGCCGCGATGAAGGACCGAATGTCTTGGCTACCGCTCCAGGATTTTATTTACAGACCGGATTTATCCAATCAATTCACCGTCAAAGCCCACTGGGCACTCTACTGTGAAAACTATCTGGAAGGTTTTCACATTCCCTTTGTGCATGCCAGTTTGAATGCGGTAATAGATTATGGAAATTACACCACGGAATTGTTCGAATATTCAAACCTGCAGCTGGGACTTGCCAAAACGAACGAACAGATATTCGACCTGCCTGAATCCTCCAAAGATTTTGGAAAAAACGTTGCGGCTTATTATTTCTTTGTATTCCCCAATATGATGTTCAATTTTTATCCGTGGGGGCTCAGCATCAACCTGATCCAACCGCAATCCCGAGATTTGACTTCGGTATCTTTTTTGACCTATGTCTGGAAGGAAGAACTATTTAACAAGGGTGCAGGATCGGGTTTGGATGCGGTGGAAATGGAAGATGAGGAGGTGGTTGAAGCTGTTCAAAAAGGCATTCGTTCCCGTTTTTATCATCATGGCCGTTATTCGGTAAGCCGGGAACAGGGGATTCATCATTTTCACCGGCTGATCGTGCAAGCCCTGGGATCAGAAAACGGTTTCCACTGACAGTGGTTTCAAGTTCATATTTTTAAAACCCTGGGTATTTGCCGGACAAGGAGGACCAGTCGGGAAGCGGATCCTTTAAGTATACAGCGGAATGACCGGTCGGCCGCAGTAAAGTTTGGAGGGAATAAAGTGGAAATTCGAAAACAACACATAGGTAAATCATGAGTCAACAACCCTTGGTGATCGAAGGCGTTTATCAAGTCCACCGAGAAAGGGTTTGGGAAGCGCTGGTCAACCCCGATCAAATAAAAAAATGGTATTTTAACCTGCCCGGTTTCAAGGCAGTCCTGGGTTATGAATTCGACTTTACAGGATTGTCCAATGATCAGCGACCCTACCACCATTTATGCCGGATTACAGAAGTGGTAGCCGGTAGAAAACTGGCGTATACCTGGCGTTACGAAGGCTATCCGGGGACTTCCACCGTTGTTTTCGAATTGTTTGCAGAAGGGGAAAAAACCCGTTTAAAACTTACCCATATCGGTCTCAGCAATTTCGACCAGGCAAATCCCGATTTTGCCTATGCAAATTTCGAACAGGGTTGGAATTATATCCTTAAAAAATCGCTGGGTGAATTTTTAGATACGTGTTCGTAAGGTTCCGACACGCTGCTCGAGATCTTTTTACTCCGTATTTCTTTTGCGAAGTGATTCCGGCGGTCGAAATTATTTTTTCAACTCTAGAATGGAATAGTCGGTATCCTCAGCCAGAACCTGATTTTTCAAGCTCCCCAAAGCCTCAATTTTCAACTCAATTTCATCACCGGGCTTCAGCCATTGTTCTTCATAGGCCGGATCATTTAATTTCCCCGTTCCATTTAATTCAAGCAGACATCCGGTTCCCACTGTTCCAGAACCGATGATGTCCCCCGGATACAGCTCAACGCCATAGGAAGCCCGTGCAATTATTTCGGCAAAAGTCCATTCCATATCCCGGAGGTTCCCCTTGCTTAAGGTTTTACCGCCTACAGAAGCGGACATTTTTAGATTCCAAGATTTTCCTTCATGATTTTTAGGACTGGGAACCTCAAACTCCTTCAATTCGTCCAGTGTCACCAGCCAAGGTCCTGTGGTAGTAACAAAATCTTTTCCTTTGGCCGGCCCCAGGTTGAGCAACATTTCTTCCATTTGCAAGGTTCTAGCACTGAAATCATTGAGAATCATGAGTCCGGCAATGTAGTCCTCTGCATCTTGTGTTCGAATATTTTTTCCGTTTTTGGAGATTACGACCGCTGCTTCGAGTTCATAATCCAGTTTCTTTAGCTGATCCGGCATAATATATAGCGGACCAGGTCCCCGAACTGTCCGGTGATTGCCAAAATAAAATACGGGAAAAGAATCGAAAACCGGTGTCATATCCAGCCCCCGGTTTCGCCTTGCTGTTTCCACATGTTGCCTGAAAGCATATCCGTCCCGTAGAGAGGGAGGATTGGGTACAGGCGCCAACAGCGTGGGTTCCGTCCATGAAATGCTGCGGCTTTTTATGAGTGAGGAAGTGGTTAAATCTGCCGAAAGTTTGCGCAACTTCGGATAAAAAAGGTTCCAGTTCTCTAGAATTTCAAGCATGTTATCCGGCAGATCCGGTTGAAGCAAATGGATATCATATACCTTTTCTTCCGAGAGCAGACCCGCTGATTGTTTTCCGTTTTTTAAAAAGCTAACCAGTTTCATATATTACCCCTTTTTTCCTGCTCGCGTTCGATGGCTTCAAAAAGTGCTTTGAAATTTCCCTTTCCGAAACTTTTGGCTCCCTTACGCTGGATAATTTCAAAAAATACGGTTGGTCTGTCCTGGACCGGTTTGCTGAAAATCTGAAGCAGATAGCCATCCGGATCCCGGTCGACCAGAATGCCCATGTCTTTCAAAGGCTCCAGATCTTCATCAATTTTCCCCACCCTGGCTTCCAGGTCATCATAGTAACTGCCCGGAACCTTTAGAAATTCAACACCCCGTTTCATGAGTTCCCTAACGGTTTTCACAATGTCCTTGGTGGCTAGGGCTACGTGCTGAACCCCTTCCCCGTTAAAAAACTCAAGGAATTCCTCTACCTGTGATTTTCTTTTACCTTCTGCCGGCTCATTGATCGGAAATTTAACAAAGCCATTGCCATTGCTCATGACCTTGCTCATCAAGGCAGAATACTCTGTAGAAATATCGGTGTCATCAAAACTCAGGATGTTTTTAAATCCCATGACCTTTTCATAAAAAGAAACCCATCGATTCATCTGATTCCACCCCACATTTCCCACGCAATGATCCACGTATAGCAGCCCGGTCGGTGATGGGTTGTACTCAGTTTCCCAGCCAATATATCCTGGCATAAATACGCCGCTGTATTTTTTTCTTTCTATAAACAGATGAATGGTATCTCCATAGAGTTTGATGGCGCTCATGCCGACTGTTCCCGCATTGTCAGACAATTTTCTGGGCTCCATTTCACTCAGCGCTCCTCTTTGGGTCGTTTCCTTCCAAGCTTTTTCTGCATCCTCCACCCGGAGGGCAATTGCTTTTACGGAATCTCCATGTTGTAAAACCTGTTGGGAAATGGGATGGTCAGGCCGCAGGGCGGAGGTAAATACCAAGGTCAACTGGTTCTGGCTGACCACATAACTGGCACGATCCTTCATTCCGGTTTCCGGACCAGCGTAGGCGATCCCCTGAAATCCAAAAGCGGTTTTATAATAATGGGCTGCTTGTTTGGCATTGCCCACATAGAATTCAATATAGTCCGTACCCAACAGGGGCAGAAAATCGTTTTCCATAAAAAAGTTTAATTGATAAAAAGTGAATCAGTCCATCTGGTTGGAAATATACGAGGAACCGGCCGCAAGGGAGATCAGCAAAAAGATATAACGCCTGCGCTGGTCGCTGAATATTTTACGGGCATAATCTGGTCGCATCGTCCATAAAATTAAATAAAATAAAATTGATATATGGAAAAATGGATCTGAACTTTACCGATAGTTCCATAAAAATAAATTTATGCCCCATTTTATCAGTCGGGGTGTCGTTCCAGAAAAACGACATACCCAGTTCCGAAGCGCTTCAGGAAAATTATATTCAGAAGAATTGGTATCTACAGAGGGATTTTCAAGCGATTACAGCTTACTCTATCATATCCACCCGCCGACCCAGATTCTTCAAACCGATATGCCTACCACGATCGATATCCGGATCGCAGAAGAAAAAATGCTGAAACACAGAAGCCTGGAGGGCTTTAAGTTAATCCCGCAAAATGATTACCTCAATAGCAGAAAGCCCTTGTTGGTAAACAAGGATGTGCAAATATCCCTGGCCGCTCCCAAACAATCACTCACTGATTATTTTTTTAAGAATGCCGATGCGGACGAACTGATCTTTGTCCATGAAGGAAAGGGGAAAATTTCAACGGTCTATGGTCAGCTTTCCTTCGGCTATGGCGATTACATTCATATTCCCCGGGGAACCATTTACCAGATTCAATTTGAATCGGAAGGAAATCGACTTTTTATTGTGGAGTCATTCAGCCCAATCCGCTACCCCAAAAAATATGTGAGCAAATATGGACAGCTGCTTGAAAATTCTCCCTATTGTGAGCGCGATATAAGAACGCCGGTATCATTCGAGCCAAAAGATGAAACGGGCGATTTCCTGGTTCGTATAAAAAAGCAGGGAATGCTTTATGGAATTCACTATGCCCATCATCCCTTCGATGTCGTAGGCTGGGACGGCTGTTGTTATCCTTATATTTTTTCGATACACAATTTTGAACCCATAACCGGAAGGATTCACCAACCCCCGCCCGTACATTTAACCTTTGAAGGGAATAATTTTGTCGTTTGCAGTTTTGTGCCCCGTTTATTCGACTATCATCCCTTATCTATTCCGGTTCCTTATAATCACAGCAATATTGACAGCGATGAATTGTTGTACTATGTAGATGGTGATTTTATGAGCCGTAAAAATGTTACGCGAGGTATGATGACGCTGCATCCGGCTGGTATCCCGCACGGCCCCCATCCTGGAACCGTCGAAAAGAGCCTGGGTGCAAAAGAAACCAAGGAACTGGCCGTGATGGTAGACACTTTTCATCCTTTGTCCCTCACGGATACGGCCCTTGCACTGGAGAATCCCGGATATACGACCAGTTGGAACGAAAAATGATAAAACACCTGCCGGTAATTGCCAGTCATCTACATGAAAAATGGAATTTAAAAATCAGGTAGCCATTGTAACCGGCGCAGCCCGGGGAATAGGATTTGAGATTTGCAGAACCCTATCCAAAGAAGGAGCGAAAGTCCTATTGAATGATATGGATCATGAAGCCGCACTGGAAGCCGCAGGGCAAATCAATGAGGAAAATTCAGACTCCTGTTTGGCAATCGCAGGGGATAGCAGCGAGATGGATACAATACATAAATTGGTTACCGCAGCGATAGACAATTATGGACAGCTGAATATTGTTATCGCTAATGCAGGTATAACCTTGTTTGGCGATTTTTTCACTTATTCCCCTGAGGACTTCAGCCGGGTTATGCAGGTAAATCTCCAGGGCTCTTTTTTTCTTGCCCAAGCTGCATCTATTCAAATGAAACGCCAAAGGGATGGGGGGTCCATTTTGTTCACTTCCTCTGTGACCGGTCACCAAGCGCATAAAAACCTAGCGGCATACTCGATGAGCAAGGCTGCACTGGAAATGCTAGCAAGAAATTTGGTCATCGAGCTTTCTGAATATAAAATCAACATCAATACGATTGCTCCGGGAGCCACCCTCACCGAGCGAACGTTGCAGGATCCCACCTATCATAAAATCTGGTCCAGGATTACACCCATGGGGCGTCCGGCTGGGGTCAGGGATATTGCCGATGCGGCTTTGTTCCTGGTTTCAAAAAAAGCCAGGCATATAACAGGTCAAACCCTGATTGTAGACGGAGGCTGGACATGCATCGGAATACCGCCCGATGAACCAGCCTGATCACCAGATAAAAAAAGCGGATATACTCACTAAATACACTTTTTGATGAAGGAAATTGTGGTGGATCATATTTGTTTACTGGGAGAAGGTACCCTATGGGACACCAGGCGGCAGTCTGTCTGCTGGATTGATATTTTGAGAGGGGAGATTCACGAATACCACCCCGCAACCCATGAATTTAAAACCATTTCCTTACATCAGATGGTGGGATCAATTGCAGTGTCGGAGGATGGAAATTTTATAGCCGCACTGAAAAATGGTTTTGCAAAAGTGCACAGACATTCCGGTGAAGTCAGGATGATTTTCAACCCGGAACCCCATCTTCCGGGCAATCGATTCAATGACGGTAAATGTGATCCGGCAGGAAGATTTTGGGCAGGAACGATGTCACATACGGATGAGCCGGGGAAAGGAAGTTTGTATGTATTGGATGAGCACCTTGCGGTCACTAAAAAAATGGAAAACGTATCTATTTCCAACGGTATGGCCTGGAGCGGAGATCAGGAAACCTTTTATTATATCGATACCCCTACCTTTTCGGTCGCCGCTTTCAGGTACGATCAAAAAAATGCTAAAATCAGCGAAAAGAGAATCGTGGTCCAGGTCCCCGTAGGAGATGGATCGCCCGATGGTATGACGATTGATCAGGAAGGCATGTTGTGGATCGCTCATTGGGATGGGTGGCAGGTTACCCGTTGGAATCCCGGAACAGGAAAAAAAATTCTTTCTATTCCATTTCCAGCGGCCCGGGTGACCTGTTGCTGTTTTGGCGGACCGGATTTCCAGGATTTATATGTCAGTACAGCTAGAAACGGCCTGAGCGAAGAGCAGCTGAACGATCAACCCCTGGCTGGATCACTCTTTGTCATTAAAGACGTCGGTTACAAGGGCCTGGCCGCTTTTGAATTCAATGGATAAATCCTTTCGGTGGGCTGATATGGGCTTGGTTGCGGTTGAAAAAAAAGTCCCGTTATAAACGGGACTTTTTTTTGTGGTGGAGGATACCGGGATCGAACCGGTCACCTCTAACATGCCATGCTAGCGCTCTACCAGATGAGCTAATCCCCCATCGTCCGGATGCCCATGTGCTAGGCTTGGCCCGGCTTTTTTAATTGCAGACAATTAAAGAGCTGCAAATATATCCATTCTGAACAAATACACGACGGAGTTCTTAATTATCTTTGTCTGCGCCATGGGAATACTGCGCAAAATTGGAGAATATCTTTATATCGTCAAGAGAGATCCGAACGAACCGACCAGCTCCTGGATAAAATACATGAACCGGATCAACCGGATTTCCATTTTCATGTTCTTGATAGGCATCCTGATCATCCTTTTTCGCCTGATCTTTAAAAAACATCCCTAAATCAACTTGCTCAGCAGTTTTGCATTGTTTAAAACCCAAGTGAAAGGGTTAGAGGTTAAATGATGGGCTTCCTGGCTGTTCAACGGTCGGTGCGGGGTTGTCTGATAAAAACTTCACGATCAGGGTTGCAGCCTTTTTCGAGGCGTTGCCACCCTGCGATAGCAGGGATCGTAGGTCTGCGTAATCCTTTTGCAGACGGATTCTCGTGGCTTGGTCTGATATCAACTTCTTTAGTTCTTCCACGATATTTTTCACGTTCATCTCATCTTGAATCAATTCTTTCACAACGGGCTTATCCATGATCAGGTTAACGAGGGAAATATATTTTACTTTGATGAGTCGTTTGGCAATCTGATAAGATATCCGGCTGCCTTTGTAACAAATCACTTCTGGAACACCGAAAAGAGCAGTTTCCAGGGTCGCCGTACCCGAGGTCACGCAGGCTGCCCGTGCATGGGACAAAAGGGAATACGTTTGATTTCTAACCCGTCCAGCCAGGGGAAAGGGTTTTAGGATTTCATCATAAAAGGAAGCTTCTTGTCCAGGTGCCTCGGCAACCACGAACTGGAAATCCGGGAAAGACCGACTTGCTTCCAACATGACTGGAAGTTTTTTTAATATCTCCTGCTTACGGCTGCCGGGCAGAAGTGCAACTAGCGGTTGTACAGGTGGCACCGATTTTTGGATGCCGGTCAAAAATATATCAGGTGGTCTTTGTGACTCCGGAGACTGACGAAAACGTTCGATTACTTCCACCAACGGATGACCCACATATTCCGTTTCGTAATGCCATTTTTCAAAAAATGCCTTTTCAAACGGAAGAATGACGAGCATTTTATCAATGTTTTCTCGGATGCTTTTCACCCGGCTCTCTTTCCAGGCCCATACCTGAGGAGAAATATAATAAATGGTTTTAAATCCGGCATTGCGAGCCCAGTCGGCGATGCGCAGGTTGAAGCCCGGATAGTCGATAAAAATAACGGCATCCGGATTGAATACCTGAATATCGGTTTTACAGAATTTTATATTCTTCAAAATGGTAGGCAGGTTGCGAACCACCTCCGTGAAACCCATAAATGCCAGCTCACGGTAATCTTTCACTATTTCGGCGCCTGCTTCCCGCATCAAATCTCCACCCCATCCGCGCAACTGAGCCGAAGGATCCAATTTTTTGATTTCCCTGATCAGATTGCTTCCATGCAGGTCCCCCGATGCTTCACCGGCGATGATATAGTATTTCATGTGAAACAAAGATATAAAACGATGACCGCATGGTTCTTGGCAAACCAGGGTATGGAAGACAAGGAATCCAAATTGGCTGACCAGGAAGCTTTTCAGGCCTAAGAAATCAATTTATAGGTAAGTACGAGTATGCCATAGATCAGGGTGGCTACAAAAATACCTTTGGCGGTTTTATCACGGTGGGTGTTAATATAAATAGTAAAAAGAATGGCGTTGGCCAACAGAGAAAGGCTGCTGATGGCCGTCAGAAGTTGTTTATTGTGGATCAGCACATAAAAATATTCTCGAAGACTGATGGTACGGCTAAAAACGGTGAAATAATAAATAAGCATGGCCAGCATCGGACCCAGGATACCCAGCAGGATGCCAAATTTCAAATGGTCTTTTTTCAGTATCAAAATTTCCAGGTTTTTTCAAGTTTGGATTTCAAAACGTAATTGGTCAGGTCAAATTGTACAGGAACCACACTCACATAATTGTGTTCCAAGGCCCAGACATCAGAATCCCTTCCTTTGTCGAAATTTACAAACTCACCGGTCAGCCAAAAATATTTTTTGCCGTTTGGATCACTTCTTTGGATAAAGTCTTCTTCATATTTGGCATATGCCTGTTTACAGATTTTTACACCTTTGATGAGTTCAGCGTCTACAGCCGGAATATTTACATTCAACACCGTATGTTTATCCAGTTTTGTTTTCAACATCTGCTGAACCACCAGACGGGCATATTGACGGGCGCCTGTGAAATCCGCCTCTACACTATGATCCAATAGCGAGAAACCGGCAGAAGGGATGCTCTCAATGGCTGCTTCAACAGCCGCCGACATGGTGCCCGAATAGATTACGTTAATCGAATGATTGGCTCCGTGGTTTATCCCACTCAGACAGATATCGGGTTTGCGATGAAGCACTTTGTCCACTGCCAGCTTAACGCAGTCCACCGGCGTTCCAGAACATTGCCAGGCTTCCACGCCTTCAAAAATGGCGACCGGCTGCAATCGAAGTGGGTGACCGATCGTAATGGCATGACCCATACCCGATTGGGGCTTGTCAGGGGCTACGACCACGACTTTCCCCAGGTCTTTTACTGCTTCCACAAGGCTTCGTATACCAGGCGCCATAATCCCATCGTCGTTGGTAATCAGGATGACGGGTAGTTTGCTCTTCTTTGATTTAGACATAGTTATAAAGGGGTTGCGAAATTACAATTTTTTTAATGCCGGTGGGTAAAACAGTATTTTTCGCTTTGTTTTTAAAGAATTCGGTCTTGCTTTTCGGGGTGGTTGCTATACCTTTGCAACCGGCTAAAATACCCATATGGCAGGACAACTGAAGGAAGTTCGTAACCGGATCAAATCCATCCAGAGCACACAGCAAATTACCAAGGCAATGAAGATGATCAGTGCCACCAAACTGCGTAAAGCTCAGGAAGCCATCCAGCAAATGAGGCCTTATTCCAAGAAACTTCAGCAGGTCCTCAGCAATATTGTCAGCAATGCCGAAGGGGATATTAGTTCTTCCTTATCCACGACCAGGCCGGTCGAGAAGGTTTTGCTGATCCTGATCACAAGTGACCGTTCTTCCTGCGGCGCCTACAATTCCAACCTGATTAAACTCGCAAAGGCCACCATGCGGGAAAAATATCCTGCACAAACGGCCAAGGGCAATAGCATAATCTGGAGTATTGGTAAAAAAGGTTATGAGCATTTCCTTAAGAACAACTTCAAGGTAAACGGCGAATTCCGGGATATATTTCAGCACTTGAATTTTGAATCCGTGCAGCAATGTGCCCAGGCCGCTGTAAAAGCCTTTGAAAACCACGAGTTTGATGCAGTCGATATTGTATACAGCGAATTCAAAAACGCTGCTTCTCAGATTTTTGTAGTAGAACCCTTCCTTCCAATTCCCAAAAAGAGCAAACCAGTCGGTGCTGTTTCCAGCGATTTTATATTTGAACCCTCCAAGGAGGTAATTTTGATGGAGCTCATGCCGAAAATTCTCAATACTCAATTGTTTAAAGCAGTGCTGGATGCCAATGCCTCCGAACATGGTGCCCGTATGACGGCCATGGACAAAGCCACGGAAAACGCCAATGAGATCTTAAAAAGCCTTCGTATCTCCTATAACCGGGCGCGTCAGGCAGCCATCACGACTGAATTGACAGAAATCGTTTCAGGCGCAGCCGCTCTGCAGGGTTAATTGGAGAGGAGGAATGTTAGTTAAATGTGGGTATAACCCTTCCGGGTTCAGAAAAAATTACTCTGGGAATATCTAATTTGCGACAACAGATTCCTGCACTATATTCCTGGAATTCTAAATGATAAGATGGAGATTTCTGATTTGATTCCGCACATCGAGGCTTTGATTTTCGCCAGCGACAAGCCTTTAACCGCTATGGAAATGACCGAATTGCTGAACAATGCATTTGGTTTTATGGATGATAAACTTACCCTGGACCAGATTCAGACTGGTATCGATGGAATCGTTGCAAAATATCAAGGCGAGTTTTATCCATTCGAAGTGCGGGAGAGTGGTGGGGGATGGCAGTTTCTTTCTAAAAAAGCCTATCACAAAACGATTGCCCAGCTGAACGGCGAGAAATTCCTGAAACGATTGTCAACGGCTGCATTGGAAACCCTCGCCATCGTCGCCTACAAACAACCCATTACCAAAGGGGAAATTGAATCCATTCGCGGCGTGAACAGCGATTATTCTATCCAGAAACTGCTGGAAAAAGAACTCATCATCATCATGGGCCGGAATGAGGATATGCCGGGCAAACCATTGATTTATTCCACTTCTAAATCGTTCATGGATTATTTTGGAATCAACCAAACCGCAGATCTGCCCAGATTAAGAGAAGTTCTGGGAGAAAATCTGGAAGAACCTTCCCTGATCAATTATACCCCTCTTCCGCCCGAAATTACACAGGCATTGGTGGTAAGTGAAGAAGGTGAATTACTCGAAAACAATCCTTCCAATCCAAATGAAGGGGAAGTCGAAGACAATGTTTAACTCGTTTTTTACTGCCTTCAGCATTCGGGATTAGGCCATCAGGCGTGTAAGGTCTCAAATTCCTGAATTCTCAAATTCCCGAATTATATTCGCGTGTATAATGAAACCTCTCAACCACGCTGAACTCATTTCCATTGCTGAAGAATATGGAACTCCGCTCTATGTATACCATGCGGAAAAAATTAAGGAACAATATGAAAGACTGCTGCATGCTTTCAGCGGTTCCAATACCATTTTTTTTTATGCCTGTAAAGCACTTACCAATCTCAACGTGCTTCGCTATATCCGCAACCTGGGCGCTAATGTAGATTGTAGTTCGATCAATGAGGTAAAACTCGCCCTGCACGCCGGATTTCCTTCTTCCCGGATTCTTTATACTTCAAATGGGATCGATTTTGATGAAATCAAGGAAGCCAAAGAACTCAAGGTTTATATCAACATAGACAGCCTGTCCAATCTGGAAAAATTTGGTCAGCATTTCGGCTCAACATACCCTGTGGGGATACGACTGAGACCGAATATTCTGGCAGGTGGAAATATGAAAATTTCTACCGGCCATGACAAAAGCAAGTTCGGCATTCCCGTCGACCAGATCCATGAAATACTTTCGACGGTAAATAAATATCAAATGCGGATCAGCGATCTGCATATACATACCGGCAGCGAGATAAAAGATGTGGATGTATTCCTAAAAGGGATTGAAGTATTGTTTGATATCGCACCGCACTTCGAAGACCTTGAATTTATAGACCTGGGTGGAGGATTTAAAGTTGCCAGCCGGGAAGGGGAAGAAGAAACAGATATTCCGCTTTTAGCAAAAAAAGTGGGTGATGCTTTTGCAAATCATCCCTATAAAAACGGTCGGCCCCTACAGGTTTGGTTTGAACCGGGAAAATTTCTGGTGAGCGCTGCTGGGAGTTTTATAACTAAAGTAAATGTGTTGAAAAAAACCAGTGCAGCAGAGTTTGTAAGTGTAAACAGCGGATTCAATCACTTGATACGCCCGATGTTTTATGATGCCTATCATCATATTGAAAATATCAGCAACCCCGAAGGTGTGGTGAAGAATTACTCGGTTGTCGGAAATATCTGCGAGACAGATACATTTGCCTGGGACCGCCCCCTGCGTGAGGTGCGGGAAGGTGATTTGCTTGTATTTCGAAATGCAGGTGCATACGGTTTCGAAATGTCCTCCAATTTTAATTCCCGATTTAAGCCGGCCGAGGTCATGGTGTTGAATGGAAAACCGCATTTAATCCGCCGTCGTGATCAGTTTGAAGATCTGCTACGCAATCAGCAGGAAGTGATTTAGATTTTTTCATTTTCTGTTCATTTGTTATATTCAGGTAATTTCTTTTTATGCCCATACGAATGACAGATGATCCGGTTCAGCCGGATGACAGTGGAGGGGGGTTTGATGGCGGTGGCAGAGGCGGCGGCGGTGGCGGACTATTTGGTTTGTTGCCACTGGTGTTGTCTCTTATTCGCGGCCCTAAAAGTCTGCTGTTGATTCTGGCGTTGGGAATCGGGGGATATTTTTTACTCGGGCGCGGCGGGGGATGCAACGGTGCTGGCATTGTGCAGCAGGTACAACAACTCGCGACGGGCGGCATCTTAGATCCCCGTCAATTTGATAAGTCAAAAGTGTATGAATCCCTCGCCGATGATGACAGTAAAAATCCACTTCCCGAATCAGCCAATCTTCAAAAGTTTGCGCCGACTGTTGGCGACCAGGGAAAGCAGGGAAGTTGTGTTGCCTGGAGCAGCGCCTATGGCGCCAGAACCATTCTGGAATCTGTTCGCACCGGATCGGATCCCAATTCCTTGAAATTTAGCCCCTCATTTTTGTACAACCAGATCGGTCTGGATGGCTGTGATGGATCCTATATCAACCGCGCAATGGATTTTATGAGTCAACGGGGGTCGGTGCCCTATGAGGCCTTTCCTTATTCCGACCAGGATTGTTCCAGACAACCCGATCAGCAACTATTGGATCAGGCAAGGCAATTCCGGATGCGGGGTTCCAACCGCTTGACGGTGGGAAGCAGCACAGACAAAATTGATTTAAGGGCAATCAAAGAAAATCTTTCCCAAGGAGCACCTGTGGTGATAGGAATGATGGTGGGCGGATCCTATATGCAGCCCATGATGGGACAGGATGTCTGGAATCCGACACCTGATGATGAATCCATGATGGGGTTCGGAGGCCACGCACAGTGTGTAGTGGGTTATGATGACACCAAATATGGCGGAGCCTTTCTGATCATGAACAGCTGGGGACCGCAGTGGGGTAACAACGGCTTTGCCTGGGTCAGGTATAAACATTTCAAATATTTTGTCCGGGAAGCTTACGGACTGGAGGCAATGCCAGCTGTGGGTGCGGCGGCCAACAAACCATTTGAATGTGAAGTAGGGTTGGTACAAGTAACCCTGAATGGCAATAAAGTTGTTGCCGGAAACTATATACCGCTCAAAAAACATGCGGAAAATGTTTTTGAAACGACCGAAGCCCTGAAGCCCGGTACGCGGTTTAAAATGGAGATTCGAAATGAGTCTGAGTGTTATATTTATGTGTTCGGAAAAGAAACGGACGGCAGCAGCTACACGCTATTCCCTTATCCCCGCACCGACGATCCAACCAAGACCAAATATTCTCCATTTTGTGGCATTGCTGGCTACCGGTTATTTCCAAAAGATAAGAGCATGGAACCCGATAGCATTGGAACAAAAGATATCATGGCAGTGGTAGTGACTAAGGATAGCCTGAACTGGAGTAAAGTGAATGCCCAGATGAGTCAGAATAAGACCTCAGACTATGCCGATAGACTTCGCGCAGCCTTGGGTTCCTCATCCCAGTTTATTCAGGCTGATCTTTCATCAAAAGGGAATATTCACTTTAGTAGCGAAGCAGGCGGAAATCAGTTGGTCGCCTGTATAGTAGAAGTAAATAAATAAAAAAAACAGCCACCCTGCGGTGGCCGTCCAAATCTGTTTGAGAGTCATCAAAATTTAGTTTTCCGTCAAGAAAAGGTACAGATTTCATTGGCTTTTTTCGATACTGGATCTTTTTTCGGTTTTCAAATGGATAATGAAGGGTTCAGGGGTCGTCAACTTTTTTTCAGGGCATTGGATTTCGCATTCATAGGTTGAAATATCTTTTAATGGTCTGATCGGTTTTTTTCAGGTTCGGATTTCTTAGGTTCTCGTCGGATTTCTTTGTTTTTCTCAGGTTCGGATTTCTTAGGTTTTCGTCGGATTTCTTTGGTTTTCTTCGGATCTCAGCGTCTGGTTTTTTAAAGGATCAAATCATTCGCGCGTTTCAACAATACAAAGATGCGAAGCCTAGAAGGCTTTACATAGCTTATTCGACAGGGGCGGTAAATCCTTCGATTTTCGGGATTTTAGTGTCGATGAGTGGATTTTCATGAACAGTATTCTTGCCAAAGCCGCGCCGGACGGGCATTTGAGGCCTAAGGGTTTCTATGTATATAAAAGGTAAGAAAAGCGGACGTCAACCGGCGAACCCGCCGGACGCAATGATCAACGAGGAGGGGTAAAAACTGACTGAATCTTAAATGCTTGATAATCAAATGATTAAATAAATGTAAGGAAAAGGCTGGCTGAAGCAGATTCATCAACTCATTGGCTATAATTCTTGGTACCTGATAAAAAATCAATCATTCCTTTCATGCGTATTCAAAAGTCACAGGATCACACCCTGGGAAATGGGATCACTAAATTTAAAAATTTCAAATGAAAAATTATTTGCTGGCCGTTTTTTTCTTCCTGAGTTTTTTTAATCTGACAGCACAAACGGAACAATTTGATTCTACAGTTTACAATCCCCATGATTATTTCTTGCAAAATTTTAATCCACCTCCAGGCAATAGTTACCGGTCTGCCGATGGAAAACCGGGACCCTTATACTGGCAGAATAGTGCCAGCTATCTGATCCATGCAACCCTAGATGAAAAGGATACCAGTGTCAAGGGCGACGTGCTAATAAATTATTCTAACAATAGCCCCAACAAACTGGATTTTGTATGGCTTCAGCTGGATCAGAATATTTTTAGTCCTGCTTCAAGGGCTGCTGCCGCAAGTCCGGTCACAGGCGATGTATTGGGTGTTCTCGGATTGAACAACGGGGGTTACCGGATAGCCGCTGTGACAATCACGCAGGGAGATAAGTCCTATAGCGTTCAACCCATCATTACAGACACCCGTATGCAAATTCGGTTAAATAAACCTGTTATGCCAAATGGCGACAAAGTTGCCATAAAGATAAATTACAGTTTTACGGTGCCGATCAATGGTGCAGGTCGGTTTGGGATTTTGTATGATAAGAAAGGGGGTGTATATGAAATCGCCCAATGGTATCCACGCATGTGTGTTTATGATGATGTGGAAGGGTGGAACACCCTTCCTTATATGGGTCTGGGTGAGTTCTATTGTGACTACGGGAATTATGAATACTTCATCACCGTACCTTCAGAAATGATCGTATACGGCTCCGGAGATCTTCAAAATCCGGGGGAAGTCTTGACCCCTGAAGAAATAAAAAGATTATCCATCGCCGCTAGCAGTGACCGGTCGATTCCAATCATCAGTGCCGATGAAGTGGGAAAACCATCCATACGTCCGAAGTCCAATGGGACGCTTACCTGGCATTTCAAAATGAATAATACCAGGGATATCGCCTGGGCGGCCTCCAAAGCATTGGTTTGGGATGCTGCAAAAATTAATTTGCCATCGGGCCGGAAAGCCCTGGCCATGTCGGCCTATCCGACAGAAAGCATTGGGGATACGGCCTGGTCGAGATCCACAGAGTATTTGAAAAACAGCATAGAGATTTATTCGAAAAACTTTTTTGAATATCCCTGGGATGTGGCTGTAAGCATGGGAGGCGCCATTGGAGGCATGGAGTATCCAGGTATTATTTTTAACGAATATCATGAGACCAGGGGCAGGTTGTGGTTTTTAATTGCGCATGAAATTGGACACAACTGGTTCCCAATGATTGTCGGTTCCAATGAGAGGAAATATATGTGGCAGGATGAGGGTTTCAATACCTACATTAATTATTATGCAACCGAACTTTTTAACAAAGGCGAATATGTAAATGATTCATCATTTTTCAAAGATGATTTTTTTGCCTCCCGGGATTACAACTTGTTTATGCATTATCGAGATCCTCTAATGGTATTTTCAGACGCGATGGACATCAATCAGCATTATCAATTTTATGGTAAAACGGCATACGGCCTGAACCTGCTTCGAACGGTAATAGTTGGCAAAGATCGCTTTGACTATGCTTTCAGGCAATATACCGGCAGCTGGTCATTCAAACACCCCACACCCTATGATTTCTTTCATTCTATCAACAATGCAGCAGGGGAGGATCTAAACTGGTTCTGGAAAGAATGGTTTTTTACGACCTGGAAACTTGATCAGGCTGTTACAGGCTTAAAATATGTGGACAACGACCCTGCCAAAGGAGCCCTGATTACCATAGAAAATAAAGGAAAAATGATATTGCCGGTCATTTTAGAAATATTCCAGAGCGACGGAAAGACAGCTGTCATTCAACTGCCTGTCGATGTTTGGATGCGGGATGGTATTTGGACCTTTAAATATGCATCTACCCACAAAATTGAAAAACTGGTTCTAGATCCCGATCACCTATTGCCTGATATCAACCGAGCGAACAATGTATGGACCGGATCCAAATAAACGGAAGGCGGCGAAAACAGAAATGCGATCTTATTAAACAAGGATAATTTAAATACCGTTTGGGAAGGCTCGGGAAGAGAAACACGGACCATTAAATTTTGAAGCCCACCAATTGAGGGAAAAGGGCAGTTACACAATGTTCAGCCTGCGGAAGACGTCCGCCTTATTGGCTTTGCTTACCGGTATTTCATTGCCCTTAATGAAGAGAAGATTTTCCCGCATATCATCAATTTTGTGCAGGTTAACGATGTAAGAGCGGTGTACTTTTAAGAAATGATGTTTACTCACTTTCTCTTCCAGGTTTTTTATGGTATTGTGTGTAATATGTTTTTTGCCATCCAAGGTTACAAATTTTACGTAGTCACCCATACTTTCAATATACAGTATGGAATCATTGTTAAGCCGTATCAACTTGCCATCTGTCTTGATGTAGATATGATCTGAGGCACTGTTGGTGGAGATGGTTTCTTTTGACGGTTGTATTTTCTGGAGCGCTTCCAGGAAACGCTGGTAAGTAAAAGGTTTCATGAGATAATCGGAAACATTGTACTGAAAAGCATTGTACGCGTATTCCGACTTGGCGGTTGTGAGAATTACCTTTGGCGAAAAAGCGATTTGGTCAAGCAGTTCAAAGCCGTTGGCGCCAGGCATTTCAACATCCAGAAATATCAGATCTACCGTGTTGCTGTTGAGAAAAGATAGTGCGTCGGTTACATTACTGAAATGACCACGAACTTCCACCTGACCACTTTTTTCACAGCAATTCTTCAGGTAGTTAGCGGCTACCTGCAAATCCTCGACAATAATACAGCTGAGACTCATGAACAATTTCTATTAAATAATTCCAATTTTTTTTTCTCTTCTTCAATGATTTGTCTGCTATGAAAGATCTTATTTTTTAATGTCTCGAATTCACCGGCGAGTTGGTCAGGGGAACTAACAGTGCCGCATATGCTTTCAAATTGCTGACATTGCTGTTGAACTGCGGTTAATCCGACAAAACCAAATACCGGTTTTATCTTATGAACGGCGGATTTGAGTGCGGTGATATTTCCGGAAGAATAACTGTATTCGATATTATCGGTTAATGACTGAAAATCATTCAACACGGTATCGAGTATTTCCTGCACATAATGGTAGTCATCGCCATAGAGGCTAAACAGGTAGTTGGTGTCAAATTCGCTATTGAAAACGAATGAATTAGAAGTTTTTAGGTTATTCATGCATCTGGATTCATTTATATTAACGCTTTAAATACTAATTATTATACTTTCCGCGTTTTTAATATTCAAAATATTTAATCTGATACCTTCCCTGAAATCCCGCATCTCGCCTGTATTATGGACTGTCTATCAGGATATTGCAAATTCCGGTGTAGACCCCAGCAATACTATTTCCCAAAGGAAGAAGATCGTACGTTTCAACCAGTTTATCTTTCTTACCCTGTGCGGTACAATGCTTTCAGTGGTCAGCTATTTTACCCTAAGTCTTTATATCAGTGCCCTGGTCAACCTGTCAGCGGGTTATATTTTTATACTGGCCTTCCACCTGAATTCGAAAAAGAGATTTGAACTGGCACGTATTATTGCCATCGTCAACCTCAATCTATATCTGATTGTGATGAATTATATGGAGGGACTGAGAGCGGGGGAATATCTTTTATATTTTCCTTACTTTCTGGTTATGACGCTGGTGATCGATGTCAAAAGAAATTTCACCGAACTAAAGTTTGTGTATCTCATTACAATCGTATCGGTACTGCTCTGTTTGAATGTAAGCCCATATGAAAACTACTATCAAGTACGTATTGGTGGCATGTTCGCCCGTTTATACAATTCAAACTTGGCAATTTCTCTAACTTTAACTACATTTTTTTCATACTTTATTTTCAGAGTAAACCGAGATCACGAAGAAGCCATTCTAAAAGAGAAACATTTTGTAGATACGATTTACAATACCTCTTTGGACGGTGTTTTGATTATGGATGCCGAAGGCCGAAAGATAATTGGCTGTAATAACCGGGCTTGTGATCTCCTTCACATCAAAAATAAAAAGCAGATTGAGGGAACCGCTATTGAAGACTGGTTCACGAGTGAACACATCAAGTTATTTAAGTCTGTGGAATTAAACCTTGCTACTGAACAGATAAAAGACTGGCAGGGGGAACTGGCACTGACCTCGGCGGAAAGAACCTTTTTTGCGTTTGTCAATATTGTGCCCTTCCTTGATTTTGAAAAGAGATTTTTAAAAATCAGTATTCTGGATATTTCAGAAATTAAAACTGCTCAGTTCGAACTGATGAAGGCCAAACAGAAAGCAGAAGTGGCTTCACAGGCGAAATCGCGTTTTTTATCCAATATGAGCCATGAATTGAGGACACCCCTCAATGGAATTATTGGCACCTCCAATTTACTTTTGCAGGAGGATTATCTTCCAGACCAGAAATCGCACCTGGATATCCTGAAATATTCATCAGAACATATGATGATGTTGATCAATGAAATTCTTGATTTTGGTAAAATCGAAGTCGGGAAACTCCAACTGGGGGAACACCCGGTAGATTTGAAAAAATTCCTTGAAAAAATCAATCTTCAGTTTTCTACCCAGGCACACGCAAAAAATTTGGGATTCAAAATGGAATTTGACAGCTTGGATATAGAAGTTCTTACCGATGAAACCCGGCTCAACCAGGTATTCAGCAATCTGCTTTCAAATGCCATCAAATTCACCCACTACGGCGAAATTACGGTGGTGGCAAAAAAAATATTTTCGACCAGCCAAAAAGCCACTATCCAATTCATGGTAAAGGATACGGGCATTGGAATTCCTACCAATAAACAACAGGAAATATTCGAAAGTTTCACACAGGCCGATGTTAATACAACTCGTAAATACGGGGGAACAGGACTTGGACTGGCCATCACCAAAAAGCTTGTCAACCTTTTTCATGGCGAACTGCTTCTGGAAAGTGAAGAAGGCCGTGGATCAACTTTTCATTTTACATTGAAACTGGCGATAAACGAAAACAGAAAACGTTATATCAACGAAGACAAGGTCAAACATCTTTCCCTGTTTCCAGGGGTCAAAGTAATGGTAGCCGAAGACAATGCCATCAATATGTCGATTGCCCGCCGATTCCTTCAAAAATGGGGTATCGAAGTAAAGGAGGCCTATAATGGAAAACAGGCCGTTGAATTGTTCTCCCAGCATCCCTTTGATTTGGTTCTCATTGACCTGGAAATGCCTGAAATGGATGGGATTACCGCTTTGGGAGAGATTAAAAAAATTAACCCCGCCGTGCCGGCCATCGCTTTTACAGCAGCCGTTTATGATAATATCCGGGCCGATCTGTTATCCAAAGGCTTTATGGAATTCGTCCCCAAACCTTTCCGCCCTGAGGATCTTCACAGTAAAATCTCCATGTTGCTTTCTGCCAAAAGCAGTGCTTAACAACAACTGTCAATAGCTAACAGTTTGTTAACAAATTAATTTTAGCGTTCCATTAAACCTTGGGGTATTTCAGGCATCTCAGGTAAAAATAAACGTAATTATGAAAGCAAACCTCATCCGCCGGATAGCCATCGCAGTCTGCCTGCTGTCCTGCATAACGATTTACTCCTGCAAAAAGGATGTTTCAGCGAGCGGTGATACCTCTACAGCAAACGTAAGTACCACTGGTGACGACGTGCAACAGGTCTCCAACGAATCGGAACTGATTAACAACGATGCCAACACGGCATTGAATGGTCAGGCAGCCTTTTCCGGATCCAGTATTTCTGCTTTGCAAACGGGTACGGTAGCGGTCGACGGAGAACAGGAAAACGTCGCTGTTTCCGGGCTGATTGATTCTCACCATCTGATTTGTGACGCAACGGTCACTTATGACACGGCTAACAATCAACGGGTAATTACGATCGTATACGATGGAACCAAATGCTGGGGAAACAGGACCCGGACAGGTACAATTGTTATTACCATGCCGGTAAGTCAACATTGGAAAGACGTGGGTGCAACGGCCACAGTAAATATTCAAGCTTTAAAAATTACGCGTCTGCGTGACAATAAAAGCATCGTGCTGAATGGTACCAAAACAATTGTCAATGTCAGTGGTGGCCTCTTGAAAGATCTGGCTGGTCTGCAGACAATTACACATACTATCAATGGAAGCCTGAAAATTGATTTTAACAATGGAACCAGCAGAACCTGGAATGTATCCAAACAAAGAGTTTTCACTTATGACAATGGCATTGTGATAACTACTACCGGTACCTATTCAGATGGAACCAATAACAATATTGCCGAATGGGGCACTGACCGTTTCGGGGATTCTTTTACCAGTTTGATCTCTGCGCCAAAAGTGATTCGCCAGGATTGTGATTACAGACTCGTCAGTGGTCAGAACACCGTAATCTTGAGCAAGGGAATTGCCGTGATTACTTATGGTCTGGATTCCAACGGCGATCCAACAGGATGCCCTGGTTTAGATGGAACTTACTATTTCAAATTGGTTTATACCGCCAACAATGGAAAGGTATATACGATTATCTGGCCATATTAATGATCCGTTCCTTCTTAAAAAAAAATCCTCTCTGTTGAGAGGATTTTTTTTGCACCATCATGATATCTTTCTGAACAGAACTATAGTAAGGGGCATCATCAGCCCTTGCGGATGACCGGTGCTACCTGGGATCCAAATAACTCAATGGAATGCATTATTTGAAGATGGGGCATGGTACCCACACTCACGTGTAACAGGAACCGGTCCAAACCGAACAATTCTTTTTCATACAGAATTTTGTCGACAACTTCCTGGGGCGAACCAACCAGAAGGGCACCCTGTTTGGATCTACCCATCTCAAATTGCGTCTGGGTGGTGGGAGGCCACCCCCTTTCCCGGCCAATCCGGGACATGACATAGGCGTAGGATGGAAAGAATTCGTCGGCCGCCTGCTGCGAGTTCTCTGAAATATAGCCGTGTGAATGAACAGCCAGGGGTAGGCGGCCTTGACCCGCTGACAAGGCGGTCTTCCGGTAAAGTTCAACCAGGGGCACAAAATGGGCCGGATTTCCGCCTATTATAGCCAAGGCAAGGGGTAAGCCATGGGTAGCTGCCCGTACTACGGATTCCGGCGTGCCACCCACGGCAATCCATATGGGCAGTTTATTCTGAAAAGGCCTGGGATAGACCCCAAGATTTGAAATGGGAGCCCTGAATTTCCCCTTCCAGGTCAATTGATCCGATTCGTTGATTTTTAGCAGCAGCTCAAGCTTTTCCGAAAACAATTCATCATAATCTTTAAGATCATATCCAAATAGGGGGAAGGACTCTATAAAAGAGCCACGTCCAGCCATTATCTCAGCCCGGCCACCCGAAATGAGATCCAAACTCGCGAAATCCTGGAATACCCTCACCGGATCGTCGGAGCTTAACACGGTCACGGCGCTGGAGAGTTTAATGCGTTTGGTTTTTGCTGCAGCGGCCGCCAAAACGACAGCTGGTGATGAAACCAGAAAATCCGGTCGATGGTGTTCCCCCAATGCATAAATATCCAAACCGATCTGATCGGCCAGTTCAATTTCTTCCAGGAGATCCATCATCCGCTGATGACCACTGATGGTTTTGCCCGTAATCGGATCGGGCGTTAGTTCCGCGAAGCTGCTAATACCTAGTTCCATCGGACGAAATTAAGTATTCCGGATCTAGCGATGATCAGGCATTATCCAATCCTTAATGGGATCGTCCTCCAGATTTTTTACTTATTTTAGGTACCCGTTTATGATCTCAAAAGCTTCCATAGTAGGTTTTTTTTCCAAAGGCAAAGTGATATTTGCCACGGTCGCTGCCATGATTACATTTTCCATTACCCTATACAATCAATTTAAATCCGTTCCGACGACGGAAATATCAGGTTTTGTTTCCTCCGACAAGAATTCAGTGGTGCCAGTAGATGCTGTGGTAAAAATCATCAGCCCCATCCAAAGTCAAACGGAGACGGACTCCAAAGGCCGATTTAAATTTAAATTACCCAATATACAAAGCGACACTTTTCTGTTGGTTGTACAGAACAAAAAAACAAACATAGAAACCAAACAGGATGAGTATGTAGAAGCGCCGGGTGGAAAAAAGGACATATATGTTTTATTCAACGCCGATCAGGATACTGATAAAGTATATGCGCCATTGGGAAAAAGTAATTCACCCGAATATGCCCATCGGCCTGCGAAAATTGTCCATTTTATCAATCAGTTGCATCTTCCTAAAAAAAGACCCCACTGAAGGGAAATGGGTTTAAATCAAAGCTTATAAAGCTTGCTGTCTTAGTTTCTTGAACAAATTATCGAATCGAACCCAATATATCGTGCAGTCTTTTTCACTGGTCCCTTTCGTATAAAATAAAAACTTTCCATCGGGACTTACATAAGCTCCCCATCGATGGGCCAGACCTTTATTTATCAGGGGTCCTAGGCTGATGGGAATGGTCCACTGCAAATCCGGTTTGCGAAAACTGATATAAAGTTCCGATTCAAAAGAAGAGGATTCCTTTGTGCTGATGATTATATAGGATTCGTCGGGAGCGATATAAAAATCGCCATTGAAACCAGGACTGTTTAGGGGAGTTCCCAGGCTTCGTATCGAAGTATCAGAACCAATTCCAGCAAGTTGCGAGAACCGCCAGCTGTTGAAATCGGCCCGTTGTCCCCAGGTGCCGTTGCTACCGACATAGTAATGGCCGCTGGCAGTAGGCATAAAATTATATAGGGCATAACTGCGGCTCAGAAATTCCTGCGGCGTCACCCATCCGGTGTCGGAGTAGTGTGTTTGATCAATAGCACCGTTTTTTCCTGCAATAAAGAGCGTTTTACCATCCGCTGAAAAAGTTGGGGAACCATAATATAAAAAAAGCAGCATGGGACCCTTCCAGGTTTTCCCGACAAAATGGAAATACTTCAATTTTTGATTGGTTCCATTGAACCAATTCGTATTGGTTCCATAGATGAACTGTTTTCCATCCTTACTAAACGCAACACGACTGCCAGCCCAGTAACCCTTTTCAGCCAGTATTCCCGGTGCAAAAACGATGGGTGTATCCCCGGGTTGTTTTTGGCCAAAATATGCCTGGGTGCTATTCCAAAATGAAGACTGCGCTGGAACACTCGTGTTGAAAAACACAAGAATCAATCCCGTAATCCAATTATTTATTTTCATAATCTATCGTCGTAAAATGAAAGTATTGGCCTGGATACACTAAATCAGTGCCACTTTTTAAAGTCCTCGGTATCAGATCGATTTCGTTTTAATTTACGGACTCCTGTCTGCAATCGTTACAATTATTGTCCGATCTTTCGTCAAATTTGAGGGATATTATAATTATATATCCATAAATAAATGGACAGCTTAACACATATTGCCATCGGCGCCTGTATTGGAGATTTAATGCTGGGCAAAAAAATTGGGAAGAAAGCCATGTTTTACGGCGCCGTGGTTGCCAGCCTGCCTGACATTGATTTTATAGCTTCTTTTTGGCTTGATCCCTCATCAGATTTACTGGCACACCGGGGATTTACTCATTCTTTTTTATTTGCCATTGTGGTAATTGCCGGATTTGCTTTGGTTCTTAAAAAACGACACACGGTCCACCATATTGCGGTTAAAAGTTGGCTGTTATTTTTAAGCGCCGCTATAGGAAGCCATCTTTTCCTGGATTCATTCAATGCTTACGGTATTGGATTGTTTGAACCTTTCAGCCATTACCGGTTTTCCGGAAATACGATTTTCGTTGCGGATCCTTTTTTTTCCTTGTGGCCAGGTATTGCGGCCCTTGCCCTGTTGTTGCTCAAAAAAACGAGTTCAAAAAGGAGGAAGTGGGCGATTTTTGGATTGGTAAGCTGTTCGACCTATTTGTTGTATTGCCTGGTTAATAAATTCAGCACCGACAATCATGCCCGTTATGCGCTGATGCATCAAGGAATTCACTACAACCGTTATATCACTACTCCTACTCCCTTCAACAATTGGCTTTGGTATCTGGTCGCGGAGACGGATGAGGGTTTTTACATTGGATACCGTTCCGTGTTGGATAAATCGGATTCAGTTGAATTCCATTATTTTAAAAAGAACCTAGCCTTTCTTGAACCCTTCTCTTCAAATCCGGCACTAAAAGATCTGATTCGGTTTTCGAAGGGGTATTTTACTGTGGATTCTTCGAAGCTGGGAATGGTTTTCAATGACCTGAGGTTTGGTCAAATGATGGGTTGGCAGTACCCTTCCGCTGGTTTTGTATTTCATTTTTACCTTCAGCATCCGGATGCCAACCAACTGTTGGTTCAGCGCGGAAGGTTTGCCCATTGGAACCGGCAATCGATATCTTTTTTTATTAAAAGGATGATGGGACAATAAATTAGTTCAGAATGCCATTCCCCGAGATTTATGATGACATGCTTTCCTTGTTCCATGTCCGAAAAGTAACCAAGCTACCGGCTGCCTTATTCCCGTTGCTTAAAGTTGATGGTAAACAGATAAAACAAAAGCCTCACAAACCAATAACTTATCCATTCAGCAGACTTGGTTAATAGATTGGAATGACGGCTAAATCTTTCGGAGGTCACCTGTAAACAATCCGTTTGAATAATTTTTTTCATGGTATCATGGAGCATCCGGGCAAAGCCGGGATTGTTTACGTCTACATTCAGTTCAACACTGGCGTAAGCACTGATGATGTTTACATTATAAGAGCCGATGGTGGCCCACTGGTTATCATAAACAGCCACTTTGCCATGTAACACACTGGGCCTATATTCAAAAAGCTCGATCTTATTCCTAAAAAGCCAGTTGTACATATACCTTTCGGCATTTTTTGCAATTTTTACATCAGAAATTCCAGCCAGGATCAGTTTAATCTTTACTCCTCTTTTAATGGCTTTCTTCATGTATTTGCGCATAATCGGTCCTGGGATAAAATATCCGGACATCATAATAATCTCTTCCTTGGCATTCATAAACATTTCTATATAACTTCTGGATACCTGATTTTTTTTGGTAATCCAGTCATTGCGTCTAACACGGAGTTTACAATAATGCTCTTCATCCAAGGATGGAAGAGCGGGTTGATCACGACAGACGGAAATTTTTTTAACCGGCAAGTAACCATTCCAAATTTTCTGGCAAATCCGGCAAAGTTCTTTAACTACCTCTCCCTCCATATGCAGTGCAAAGTCAAGCCAGCCCTTCTGCCCAGGTAAATCATTGTAATGATTGGAAATATTAATGCCACCTACCATGGCATAACGATCGTCCACTACGATTACCTTATGGTGAAGTCTTCTTCCAAAATAAGAATGACGACTCCGGAAAATGGGTTCAAAAAACCGGAAATGGATACCCGCACCAGAGATTTCATGGACAAACGCTTTAGATAAATGCTGCGAGGCATATCCGTCCGCCATCAAATAGACCTGCACATTTCTTTTCGCCGCTTCCTTCAGGGCTTCGGTGATCTTTTTCCCCGTTTCGTCGTTATCAAAAATATATACCTGTAACTGAATTACCCTTTCCGAATGGTTGATCATCTGGAGTAACTGATCAAAATAAGGGCTACCTCCGCGTACCAGTTTAATTTTATTCAGCGAAGTATATCCTGCGCGTGTTTTCCTGGGAATACGCAGGCGTTTTAAGGTTGGATATTTCATGCATTTTACTTCGTCTAATAATGGGATTTTTTATGCGATAATATTTTATTATTTACTATCAGAATCTATCAGCTCAATTTCTGACAAATTAATTCCTTATTTGAGATGTCGACGTTAAACATACTACTAATCTTTTATTCTGGCGTTAAATTGTACGGATGAATGAATACTAAGTCCAAAAATACCCTAACTTGGTCAGCACGACTTGATTTCAGCAAACGAGAGAAATATGGACATCTCAACCTCCCTTTTAATTCTAAAACAATATCCTTTGTTTGAGAAATTGAGCCAGGTTGAATACAAGGAACTTTCCGTTTCTGATAACTTTAAAGAAGCCAAACCCGGTGAGTTCATTTATTTCGAGGCATTTCACCATAACCAGATCTATTTTTTAAAAACAGGTAATATCCGGCTGGGCTACCTGGATGATGCCGGAGAAAGGATTACCAAAGATATTTTGGGTCCGGGAGATTTTTTTGGGCAAATAACGCTTGAAAGGACCAACCTTAACGGGGAATTTGCCCAGGCCTTTAAAGGACCCGTAAGCCTTTGTTCATTTACTATAGACCATTTTAACCGGCTACTGGACAACAGACCAGATATTGCTATTAAATACAGCAAATTGATTGGACTTCGTATGAAACGATTTGAAAACCGGTTGATTAATATTCTTCATAAAGATGTTAAATCACGCCTGATTGCATTTTTACATCAACTTCTTCAGGATGCGATTAAACCCAGGATCATAAACGAATTTCAAGTATACATTCCCAATTACCTTACCCATGAAGAGATCGCTCACCTGATCGGAACCAGTCGTCAAACCGTCACCACACTTTTTAATGAACTGGAAGAGGCCGGAATTTGCATTTATTCCCGAAAAGAGATAAAATTCAACGATCTTAAAAAATTTGGTGAACGTTGACCTTATTTGCTGATAGGTGAGTAGGGGAAACTTGAATGAACCGTTTTAATTTTTACTTTTCATCTAATTTTTTCAGCAATTCCTTCGAAGTCTGGGTCATCAAAGGTTTGATGGTCGGATCCTTGATGTTGCAATTTATTTGCAGGGGTTTATTTTCAATAACGAATAGCTGGATAAATTCCAGAATCAAGGGAAGATGATCATACATCGGCGAAACCGCTACTTCATGTCCCAAATCCTCTTCACTGTATAAATCGAAGGGATAGTTGTTTTTTTTAAAAATTTTGGCAATCCATCCTGATCCATAAAACCCTTTGTTTAAAAAGGCTATTTTATGATAGGGAACAATTTGGTCGGCTGTTCCGTGAAATAACAATGCGGGAGCCGGTTGTTTGTGGTATTTAAGTCCCCAATCGAAGCTTAGAATGGCTCCCGAGAAAGAGATAGTTCCTGCATAATTGAAGTTATCAGGTAATTTTTTTGACAAGGGTTTTTCATTGATTCTGTCGTATTCGGATTGCAATATGGTGATGGCTCCCGAACTGGACCCTGAGAGAATAATTTTGGAAGTGTCAATACCAAGGGATCCTGCGTGGTTAATTACCCAGGCTGTGGCATCATACAAATCCTCTACTGCCATATCAATTGCCCGGCTAAGGGGTTTGGTATTGAATTTCGAAACATGCTGTACGCCCCGCATACCGAGGCGGTAAGAAATGGAAACAACCACGTAGTCATGTTCCACGAGCGTGTTAAAATACCGGTTATAAACGCTGTCATCGCGGTGGCCTGTAATAAAGGCGCCGCCGAAAACGAAAAGAATGCAAGGTTTTCGAATGTTGGAATCGGATCCTTTTTGTGTATAGACATCCAGTCCCAGGTGATTGGTATCCTTTTGGGAATAAATGAAACTTTGTTTTTCTATGGAGGAGCTAATCCCTTCCTTTTGTCCCAAACATTGATAGCTGAAAAGGAATAACAAAAGATACAAAGTCAACTGCCTTTTAATGGCTTTTGGAAAGTTGTTCATAGGTCCAAAATTCGCATTTGATTGACGAATAATTCCGATCTATTTAAGCGAATCCTGTTACCAGGGACGGATTAATACAAAAAGGGAGCCCGATTGGGGCTCCCTAAAATACTCAACTGGCTTTAGTCTAGCGAGCCGTTAGCCGGACAAAGCCGGTTTGTACCAGGGAATAACTGCCGTTGCTGTTTTTGCGATAGGCAGCGGCCTGTACCAGGTAGGTGCCGCTGCGCGAAATTTCGACACTCAGATGATTCTTGTTGTAAGAACAACTATACCCGTTGCCGGAAAGGGGGTGCATCAGACTATCTGGATTACCGGGTGGTGGAAAGTTCGTTGAATCCCCCGGCAATCTGGAAGAATCTACGGGAGGAGGAATGATGATCGGTGGTGGAGGATAGGTAGAGTCTTTCGGTAGTTTGGATGAATCTATTGGTATTACGATGGGTGGGGGAGAAGTGGAGTCTCTGGGCGATCCCGTGGAATCACCTGGAGGTCCGGGAATCATCGGAGGTAATATGGGAGGGATGATGGTCGTGTCTCGGCGTTGTCCCGCGGAATCACCAGGAGACATGTTCAGGTTTCCTGAACTGGAATCCGTAACAATCCAGACAACACTGTCTGCTGCCTGGATGTACTGAACATCGAGGATATCGGTGGAATTAAAGGTTGTGCGAGAAACCTGCATGAAAGGGCTGGTTTCAGTTACAGAAACCTGCAGGGTGTGACCGCTGTCAGATTTGCTGTCTTCCTTGTTGCAGGAAATTTGGACGACTGCGCACAGGACGCCCAATAGCATTATTTTTTTCATATCTTAGTTTTGGTCCTTTACCTTCTATACGCAACAAAATCCAAAAAGTAAAGTCCGAACAAAAATATTTTTTGAATGCCTTGCATATACCCGACATTTGGGTATAATTCGACCTTGAAAAATCATACCCTTTGGCCAGATGAAATCAAAAAAATTACTCCGGATTTTTATTTTCACCCTTATTATTCTGATCTCCGGCAGACCACTATTTGCACAGTCGGAGGAAAGTAAACGGCTGATTGCCATTCAAAGAAGGCATTTCGATGCCATGATCCATCGGGATACCGCCCTTCTTTCCAGTTTGCTGGCTGACAGCCTCACTTATATCCATTCCAGCGGCGTTATAGACAATAAAATATCCTTCATGAAAGATATTGCTTCGGGAAGGATCACCTATCTGTTCATACTGCCTGAAAAAGTCACAGCAACCGTGGATGGGAATTATGGCTGGATATATGGGCGGGCGAATATTCGATTTAAACTGGCCAGCATGATCGGTACCATAGATCAGTATGTAAGTTTTGTGGAAGTATACCGACTAAAAAAATATCAATGGGAAATGATTATTTGCCATAACGCCAGAATTGAACCCAATGCTCCTTATGTAAATATTTTTGTTCCCCAAGTCCAGGGAGGATCCGTACCTTCTATTTATTGATGCCGTTAGATTTCAGAATTTTTGAAATATCCACTCCTTTACCTAAAACCGGTTTAAACAAGTCCCCTTTTTGACCGATCCGTTTCAGCGCATTGAAAATCGTAAAATCGGTCATCTTTAGGCCTTTTTTTACTTCCTCCCACTCTAATGGCATGGAGACCGTTGCTCCAGGTTTCGGTCGCAGCGAATAGGGTGCACATACGGTTGCCTGCGGGCGGTTCTGTAAAAAATCAATATACATTTTTCCTTTCCGGTCTTTCACAGTCCTTTCAAGGCTTGTAAAAGAAGGGACCAGGTCGTGGACAGATCGGGCAATAAACCTGGCGAACTCCTTGGATTGTTCGTAGCTAAAAGCCGCCCCCAGGGGAATATAGATGTGGATGCCTGTGGAACCACTGGTTTTGGGATAAGAAAGGATATCCAATTTCTCCAGAACCTCCTTAGTAGCCAGGGCTGCCTCTATCACCTGATCAAATGAATTTCGTCCGGGATCCAGGTCAATGATTGACCAATCAGGATAATCTTCTGTTTCTACCCGGCTGTGCCAGGGATTCATTTCAATACAACCCAGAGAGGCCATATATAAAAGGCTAGCTTCGTTTTTTGCTACCAGATAATTTCGGTCGCGGTCATCGGCTTTGCTGTGATAAAGGAATGTCTCTATCCAATCAGGCGCTTTGCCCGTTATGTCCTTGAAGTAAAAACTTTCCCCGGTGATTCCGTTTGGATGACGGTTCATCGATTGGGGTCTGTTTTTTAAATAAGGAATAATATAGGGTGCTACCTGATAATAATAATTCAACAAATCTCGTTTACTTATTTTTTCCTTTGGCCAGTACAGTTTGCTCAGGTTGGTGAATTTAATTTCGTGACCATTAATTTTTTTCACCTGGGTTTCGTCTGAAACATTTAAGAGGGTTTTTCTTTCTTTTTTACCTGGTGCAACTATATTCAATTTATTTCGGAGTTTTTTAGTATCCGATTTCTTTTTTCCTGTCGGTATAGCTTTTTCCATGACTATGGTTTTAGCATTTTTATCTTCCCTTAATCCTTCGAAAGAAGGATGACGCATCACCCCATCTCTTGTCATCTCGGTGTAACTGACTTCACAAACCAATACAGGCTTTAACCAGGTAGTTGATGCGTGAGGCGGATCAGGTCGAAACCGTGAAGGTTTATTGACATCGGGTACAAACTCAAAAGGAGGAGTCTTGGCTGTAACATCCTTAAATAGTCGGATCAATTCCTTTTGAGTCTTATCATCAAAACCTGTTCCGATCTTACCGGTATACCTCAATTTACCGTTTTCATATACGCCCACAAGCAAAGAACTAAATGATTTGCTGCTTCCTTGGTTTTTGGTATAACCACCGATCACCATTTCTTGTCTCTTGTTGGCTTTTATTTTCAACCAGTCGCCCGATCGCTGTCCCGGCTGATAGACACTATCGGCCTTTTTGGCCATAATACCTTCCAGGCCTAGTTTTTTTGCAGAATCAAAAAATTGGATTCCGGATGTATCAAAAGTTTTACTCAGTTTAATGATGCCCGATTCGGAGATCAGTTTTTCCAGTATTTCTTTGCGTTTAATGAAGGGAACATCTAGTAAATCATAATGATCCAGCCATAAGATGTCGAAAACATAGTAATACAATTCTCCATCGGCTTCACTTCGCCAGTTTTGCAATTCTCCGAAACTGGAAACTCCTTTTTTATCTAAGACTACTATTTCTCCATCCAAAACAGCATGCAAGTTCAGTGCTGACAACGCTTCTGTAACCGGATAAAATTTCTCATTAAATGATTTATTATTTCTTGAGCTAAGTTCCACTTGATTATTTTTCAAAAATGCAAGGCATCGGTAGCCATCCCATTTCACTTCGTATAGCCATCCTGGCTGATCGAATGGCTTGTCAACCAGCACTGCCAACATTGGCTTTAATGTTGCCGGAAATTTTGACTTTTTGGCTTGGTTGGGGAATTTTATTTTTTCAATGCCTTTGCCATTGTTTTTGATGGATTTAGCATCCTGGGACTTCGGTGATGAGGGGGCTTTTTTTTTATGATTGGTTGAATGTTCTCCTTTCCGAGGTTCATGAAAATTAGTCGAGGTTTTTTCAATCTGGATCAAGGTCTTTTTTGAAATAACTGATTTGTTTTTTAAGGAGATATCGGCTTTACTACTGAACTCGTCCTTGACTTTGAAAAGTAACCAGCTATTTTCTCCTTTTCCAGACGCTTTTATGAGTGCGTATTCACCCTTGAGTTTTTGACCGTACAGTACAAATGTCAACTTACCCGCTTTTAATGCCGACCTGACCTTTTTTTCCTGCGCTTTTTTGTCCTGTGTTTGCCCGTCAATGGGCTGATAAAATCCTTCATCCCAAACCATAACCGTTCCGGCTCCATAACCACTGGGGATTATACCCTCAAAATTTCGATAGTCGTATGGATGATCCTCTACTTTCATAGCCAACCTTTTAATAGCAGGATCTGTCGATGGCCCTTTGGGAACTGCCCAACTTTTCAGCACTCCATCCAGTTCGAGTCTGAAATCATAGTGCAGGTGAGAGGCATCATGTTTTTGAATGACAAACCGAAGTTTTTCATCAAGCGCTTTTCCGCCTCTGGGTTCCGGGCTTTCCCTGAAATTTCTTTTGGATTTATATTTGACAAGACTCATGGTCAGTTTGAATTTAAGACGCTTTTTTCTTTTTGGCTTGCAGGCTGTCTTTTAGCTGATCCATCAGGTCCCTGGTTTTTGAATGGACAATTCTTAATGGAGGACTAACTGTTTTTTTGCCGGCTGCTTTCGCCTTTATTAGCTTTAATAATTTTAAATGATAGGTATCCTTGTAGTTTTTGATATCAAAGGGCTCCGTCAGTTGATTGATCAGTGAAAGCGCCATTTTCAGTTCTCCGGGTTTTGGAGCCGTGGTCGGTATGTCTAACTCTTTGTGGTCCCTTATTTCTTCCTGAAACCTCAGTCTGTGTAAAATAAGGAGGTGCTCCTCGGGGGCGATTAAGCAGAGATGTTCCTTGTTACGCAGTACAAAGGTTCCCAGGCCCACTTTTCCAGACTTGGCTAAGGCGATATTTAAAAGGGCATAGGCTCTGTTCCCTTGTTTTTCCGGCTCAATATAATATGCCGTCTCAAAAAATATCGGCGCTATCTCATTTTGATCCACGAACGTATTTATTTCTATCGTTTTTGTCTTTTCAGGCATCGCTTCCTTGAAATCCGAATCAGAAAGGACGACATATTTGCCATTAAGATTATAAGCCCGAACGATGTTGTTCCAGGGAACCTCTTTACCAGTCTGTTCATTTACCCTTTTGAATTTGATGTTTGCATGGTCCTTTTTGTCAAGCATGTCCAGATCCAGATTACTGGATTCCACAGCGGTAAACAATTTAATGGGGATATTTACAAGTCCGAAGCCAATGGCTCCTGTCCAGATAGATCTCATTTGGATTGTTTTTTGTTGAGTAATGATGGGGAGACATTCTGTCCCTGATTATTGATTAAAAAGCATACCAATCCCATAAGAGTTTTTGGCTTAAACCGTTGGGGATATAGTTCTACATCTGCCATTTGACCTCGATTTTCTACAAACGGGTAATTTCCAGGATGTCCGGAACCCAAAACCTAGCTCCCTAACCGGCCCTTTTTTATCTTGTGCCATGAACAAAAAGGCCTGTTTAGTCTGCATATTCTTTTTATCTGCCCTGGTGACCCTGTCACAAAAAAGCAAACCATTTCTAGGTTATCGGTTTTCCATCGACCTGGTTCATATTATCAATGACCGAATAAAAGTGGAACTGATTTGTCCGGTTATTACTCAAAAGTCAATCACTTATCAATTCCCCAAAATAGTTCCGGGTACATATTCTATCGACGACTTTGGAAGGTATGTGGAACAATTTAAGGCCTTTGACAGGAAAGGAGATACTTTGGCCGTTTTAAAAACGGATCCGAACAGTTGGGTCATTTCCCATGCAGACAAACTGTATAAAATTTCTTATTTCGTCAATGACACCTATGATGACTATAACACCAAGCAAAGTGTTTTTGAGCCGGCCGGTTCGGACATCGAAAAAGATACGGTATTTGCAATCAATAATCAGTGTCTGTTGGGATATTTTGATGGCATGAAGAACATACCCTATGAAGTGAATTTTACTCATCCAGTTGGTATGTATGGAAGTACGGCGCTGAAAGATCTGGAAATGACTCCTGGTGCAGATAGGTTTGTGACGGAATCATACAACCAGATCGTAGACAACCCATTTTTATTTGATTTCCCGGATACTACAATCATTAAGGTAGGAAAGACGGAGGTACTCATTTCTGTATATTCCCCTCATAAAATAATTACGTCGAAATTTCTCGCTGAAAAACTGGATACCTTACTGATGGCTCAGACAAAATATCTGGGAGGAACCCTCCCGGTTGACAAATATGCCTTTCTTATTTTCCTGAGCGATAAACCCGGACCTTCCGGAAGCGAAGGCGCATTGGAACATTCCTATTCATCCTTTTATTATTTCCGTGAACGCGGCCCTGAAAAATTGTCCCAGCAATTTGTGAGTGCTGCAGCACATGAATTTTTTCACATTATAACACCATTGAGTATTCATTCCCAAGAAATCCAATATTTTGACTTCAATCGTCCGAAAATGTCGCAACATCTTTGGCTTTATGAAGGATCTACCGAATACCATGCTCAAATAGTTCAGGAGAAGTACGGAATCATTACTCCAGAGGAATATTTAAATAGGTTGAGCAAATCAATCACCGCATCCAGAACGCGTTTTAATGATACGGTGCCTTTTACCGTTATGAGCAGTGGCGTTCTGGGCCAATATAAAGATCAATTCACCAATGTATATCAGAAAGGAGCGTTGATCGTCCTTTGCCTGGACATAAAATTACTCCAATGGTCTCACGGAAAATATGGATTTGTCAATTTAATGCATGACCTCTCCTTGAAATACGGTAAGAAAAAGGGATTTAAGGATGATGAGCTTTTTGCGGAAATTGGAAAACTTACCTATCCCGGGATAGTGGATTTCCTCAATACCTATGTGGCTGGCAGCAAACCCCTGCCGCTTGAAGAGATTTTTAACAGCGTGGGCGTAAGTCTCCAGCCGGTAGTCGAAACAAAAGATAGTAGTTTTTCTCTGGGGCATGTGACCCTTGGCTTTAATCCCGAAACCGGAAGGGTGATCGTTGCAGATATTTCTTCGGCCAATTCTGTGGGTAAGACCCTGGGTTATCACAAGAATGATGAAATCATTTCCGTAAATGGGTTGACTATTGGAGGCGCCAATGCCAATAGATTGTTTGTAAATTTTGGAAGTGGCTCCAAACAAGGCGACAGTCTGATCGTAAAGGTTTTGAGAAAAGATCAAGCCGGAGAATACAAAGAATGGGTGCTTTCGGCGGTGATGACCAAATTCCCCGTAATAAAATTAAATGTCCTGGATTTTATGGATCAGCCGACACCGGAACAACTGGCGCTCCGCAATACCTGGTTGCAACCCAATGGTATACAGTTGAACTAATTCAGATAATTGTCATCCATGATCGACTGGACCTTTCAGGATCTTTTTCTTCATCCTATTTTGATTCATGCCGATCATTTTAAGGCTTTGCGGTTATAAAATCAAATGCCGATGTTTGGCAATCAGGGAAGGGCAAACGCTATATAACTGTCTCCCGACAGGGTTTTCATTTTACCTCCTCCACATGCCAGGACGACGTATTGTTTTCCGTTGACCTCATACACGGCGGGTGTGGCAAATCCAGGCGCCGGAAGAGTCGTTTCCCATAAAAGGGACCCATTTCTTTTGTTAAACGCCCGGAACTTTCCGTCTTTGGTGGCAGCGATGAACAAGAGCCCACCTGCAGTCACTACGGATCCTCCATAATTTTCGAGACCGGTCAGTTCCTTGCTGTTTTTGAAGGAGGTATCATTGCCCAGTGGTTTTTTCCATATATAATTTCCTGATTTCAAATCTAAAGCGTTTAACGTTCCCCAAGGGGGCGAAATAGCAGGTGCTCCCCGGCTGGTCAGGAACTTATTGTAACCGGTAATCGTATAGGGAAGAAAAAAATGTTCTTCTCCGGTATTTTTTTTCCGGGTAAAAGGTATCTTTTGAATGGATATCTGGTTTAAAACATAGGAGGCTATGGCTTTTCTTTCATCCGGGTCTATCTGTCGGAATGCGGGCATCATACGCCGGCCGGTTTGAAGCAGGGAGTCGAAGGATCCGGGACTATATTTTTTTTCCACTCCGATGATGGATGGATAGTTTCCGGAACCTTTTCTATCGGCTCCGTGACAGGACATACAATTGGTGATGAAAAGTCGTTTTCCAGCTATGAGGTTGGTTTCACTGGAGTCGGATTTTTCTTTTACAGCCACGGCCTGTATCACCCATGCCATTTCGTTGGCATTGATATAAAGGACTTTTTCCACTGGATCAAAGCTGGGACCTCCCCATTCAGCGCCGCCGTCCAATCCAGGAAATACGATGGTGCCTTGTAAGGAGGGTGGGTTGAACATATTGTCATTTTTATAAGAAGCCCATTTTTTTTTCACTTCCTGGTATGCGGAGTCAGATAACAGGGGATTGATGTCTTTTTCTGTAAACAACTGGCGCATAAAAGGAGCTGGGCGACTTGGAATGGGTTGAGTAGGCGACAGTTTTTCTCCCAAAAGATCACTGTTTTGGGGAACCGGCTTTTCAACGATATCATATATGGGTTTACCGGTTTCCCGTTCGAATAAATAAATAAATCCGGTTTTGGTGGTAGCCGCTACGGCCTCTATTGATTGGCTATTTTTTTCGACCGTTACCAGGGCGGGTGGGGATGAAAAATCCCGGTCCCAGACATCATGATGAATATCCTGGAAATGCCAAATCAGTTTTCCTGTTTTGGCATCAAGTGCCAGAATGCAGTCCGAAAACAATCCATTACCTATTCTTCTTCCACCAAAAAAATCAAAGGAAGCGGATCCGATACCGGCGAAGACCATACCACGTTTCTCATCTAGGCTGAATCCACTCCAGGCATTGGCGCCCCCAATATATTTATATGCGGAAGAATCCTCCCAGGTTTCAAAACCCTTTTCGCCCGGATGAGGAATGGTATGAAATATCCATACTCTTTCACCAGTACGGATATTGTATGCCCTGATATGACCAGGGGCCGCATGAGGACCTTCGTCTACCCGGGTTCCTACAATCAGCAAATCCTGATAAACAATAGGCGGTGAAGTGGAAGTAACAAAAAGGTCTGCGACATCGCGGTCTAGACCTTCATGCAAGTCTATTTTTCCCGCCTGTCCAAAAGTTGCGACCGGATTGCCGGTCCGGGCATCGATCGAATACAAATCCGGTCCTGCCGTATAAAATATCCTTTCATCCTGCTTGCCGTCGGTCCAGTAGGACACTCCCCTGCAATTGTTCAGGATAAAAAATGAAGTTTTATTTCCTTTCAGGGTGTCGAAGGGATTGAACTCCCATTTCTGTTTCCCCGTTGCGGCATCCAATGCGAATAATTTCATCATCGGAGAGGTTCCAAACAGGGTTCCATCCACGATGATGGGATTGCATTGAATTTGGGAATGAGCAGCGGTATCCGCATCGGCGGTATGATATTCCCAGGCGATATGGATAGCAGAAACATTTCCGGTATCAATTTCCTTAAGGGAAGAATAATGGATATTGTCTGAGGATCCTCCATATTTTGGCCAGCCAGAATAATCAGAAGCAGTGTGACAGGCAACAAGGAGCACTAGCAGAATCGAACAGACAGCATAAAATTTCATTACGGTGTAATTTTAACGGGACAGTGTTACAGCTTATTTAATTGATACCTGGGTAGGAAAAATAATTTGGACCCATACGCTTAGCAGTACCCACAGCCCTACACCAGTCAGCTGGCTAAATCCAAGAATGCCTTTCTGATAATCATCCTTAGTTACACCAACCAACTATTCCCCGAAGGGAAAACATCCATTTCGCTCGGTTATGGTTTATCTACTGTGACATCTTGAGCCAGCACAGCGTCATCCGGTTTTGTTTCCAGGTCACGATTGAACGCATACAAGGCGCTATCCGTAGCTTTTGCGCCACCGGCAATTTTAATCCGGTCCAGTAAATCAATGGCCAGTGTTTCTTCCTCAGTTTGTTCCTTCACAAACCACTGCATGAAATTCCAGGTGGCCCAATCCTTTTCCGCCATACTCATTTCCACAAGACGGTAGATATTTGCAGTATTTTCAACCTCGGATTTGAACACTTTTTCAAAGCAGTCATACACACCGGTAGGGTCGGGTCCTGGATGGGGAATGGCAGTTACTTCCACTTTGGCACCCCGCTTTAAAATGTATTCCAGTATTTTCATCATATGGTTTCGCTCTTCATTCTCATGGCGAAACAAAAAATTGGCAATGCCATCGTAACCTTCTGCACTTGCCCAGGAGGCATAAGAAAGGTATATCTGTGCATTGTGTGCTTCATTTGTCATTTGGGCATTCAACGCTTTTGTAATGGCGGCGGAAAGTCTGTTTGTTTTCATGGTAAATAATAATTTTTCATAACTCAGGTTATATCAATTCCAGAAAGTTATTTTAAATTATCGAATTATTATGAAAGTCGGACCTGTGGTTACTCAATATTGGTAACTTTTAAGTTACGCAAAATAAAATGGCCTGGCTGGCCTCAAAGCTCTTTAGAGGCTGTTTTATACGGATATCTGCTAAAAAAGGATCTGCAATGGTTGAGATTTTTCCACTAGTTTAATGACGACTAGATTATCTATTTTTGAAGGCATAGGTGCCGGGGGTACCAACTACAGCATTTCTCCAAAATTCACAGACAACTTTGCCTTTTCAGGGAACGTTAAAGCAAATATCGGACTATGAAGGTTCTAATCATAGAAGACGAAAAGGCACTTTCAGAGAGCATATTTACCTATTTGAATTCTGAGCAGTATGTCTGTGAAATTGCTTCCGATTTCCGCATGGCCATGGACAAAATAAGTCAATATGATTATGCATGCATAATTCTTGATATCAATTTACCGGGTGGAAGCGGACTGGATATCCTCAAAGAATTGAAATTGAATCACAAAGCAGACGGGGTACTTTTTATTTCCGCCAGGAATTCTTTAGATGACCGATTGCGGGGTCTCAATTCGGGAGCTGATGATTATCTGACCAAACCCTTCCATCTTTCCGAATTGGCGGCTCGGGTCTCGGCCATTATCCGCAGAAAATCTTTTGATGGAAACAATCTCATGAAATTTGAAGAAATCCAATTGGATCTGACTGAAAAAACCGTGATGGTAAACAACCGGCATATAGAACTGACCCGCAAAGAATATGACTTACTCTTATACTTTATCAGCAATAAAAATAAGGTGATCAATAAAGGCGCTATTGCTGAACATTTGTGGGGAGATAATATGGATATGGCCGATAGTTATGATTTCATTTATACACATATTAAGAACCTTCGCAAGAAATTGATCCAGGCTGGGGCCAGGGACTATGTCAAATCGGTTTATGGAATGGGTTATAAATTTACAGTCAGATAATGAAACTTTTTACACGCTATCTGCGAATAAACCTGTTTGCAACGCTGGTCATTTTTTTGCTGGCCAGTATAGCATTTTATTTCCTTCTTTGGTATGTCACCATTGGTCAGGTCGATGAGGATCTCAAAATTGAACAAAGGGAAATTGTGTCTTATGTAAATAAGTACCATCGACCCCCGGAACCCATCAACGTAAAGGACCAGAACATGTCTTTTGAAACAAGCCATGAAACTATACTCACCAGAAAATTTAGTACCATTCAGTCGCCCAGTAAAACTGAAAAGGAGGATTTCAGAGAGATCCGCTTTACGCTTCCAATAAATAATCAATGGTTTCTTTTCCGGGTTTCCAAATCACTGGAACGAACCCAAATCATGAACCGGTCTATCATCATCATTTCAATTATCACCATTGTTGCCATACTGGCGGTTAGCCTTTTGATCAATCGCTGGCAGCTTGGGCGACTTTGGAAACCTTTTTATTCCACGCTGGAAAATGTTGAAAAATTCAGAATTGGCACCAAACGCACTCCAAAATTTGATACCAGCTCCATAGAAGAATTTAATCTCTTAAACACTACCCTCAATCACTTTATCCAGGATGCCGAAAAAGAATATAGTCTTTTAAAGGAATTTACTGAAAATGCTTCCCATGAATTGCAGACCCCTCTGGCAATTGTTCGGTCAACCCTGGATGTCGTGATTCAGGATGAAAAACTTTCTGAATCCCAGAGCAATGCTTTGCAAACCGCCTATTTGGCTATTCAAAAGATGTCCAAGCTGAATCAGTCCCTTTTGCTGTTGAATAAAATTGATAACAGACAGTTTTCCGATATTACTTCTATCGATTTTAAAGGATTGGTTGAGCAGAAAATGAACGATTGGCAGGAACTCTGGCAAGGCAGGAATTTACAAATTACCGCCAGTTTAGAGTCAACGTCTGTAAATTTAAACGAACAGCTGGCAGAGATTCTGCTGAATAATCTGTTCAGTAATGCCGCCAGACATTCGGCTGAAGGTGGGTCGATTTATATCAAGTTGGAAAAAGAAGTATTTGAAATATCGAATTCAGCGTCCAATGGTCCCCTGGATCCAGAGAAATTGTTCAAACGCTTCTCCAAAGGAGGGCAAGCCACTGATCAGCATGGATTGGGACTTTCGATCGTTAAACAAATAACTGAGGTTTCAGGTAAACGGGTTGCGTACCGATATGCAGAGGGCAAACACTATTTTTCCATTCTTTTCTAACCATTGAATATAAGGGCTTTGCAGAGCCGGTTTCATTGATCTCCTATTACAAAAAAAGCAATAAACCAGCGGAAATCAATAGCGACAAGGCCATAAACTCATAGGAGGCACCGAAACTACCGGTTACACTGTTTAAATATCCAACCAGGAAGGCGCCCGCAAACGAACCCAGGGCACCCGAGCTGTTGATCAGGGCAATGGCTTCCGCGGTTACATTAGCCGGCAAAATTTCAGGGATGATGGCAAAAAAAGGTCCGTACGGTGCATACATGGCTG
>JABDAN010000016.1 GCA_013289175.1 Bacteroidota bacterium | reverse complement strand
TATTGCAGGCATCGTCGGATTTGTCTATATCTGTTTTATAAAGAAAAACAGGATTCCCTTTATAGTCAAAGCCTATCTGCTGTTTTATATTTTGCTCATGTTTAACTGGCCCTTTCCCGATCCCCGGTTCTGGGTACCGGTTGTGCCCCTGATTGCGGTTATCATCAGCCAAACAGATTTTTCTGCCAACCGCCTGCTTAAAATCCTCAGTCGTTGTTATCTTATTTTTTATAGCCTTTTGGGAATCCTCTCCCTTGTTTCCATAACCTATAGTTCTCTAAATAAAAAAGAACTGGCCAAGACACAGGCCAAAGGGGTTTATCGCAATGAATATGAAATACATTTTTTCGGAAAAGCGCTTTCTGACACGGCCACACAGGTTGATTCCAACCTGGTTCAGTTCCTAAATAAATATGACAAATAAACCTTCGGCGCAAGCAGGCTGCTCATTTTCCCTGAGACGAATATTTTTTTGAGCGCAACGTAAAAAAACAAACCCTCTTTTTTTAAAAAGAGGGTTTGTTTTAAAATTTTATGGTGGGTCCGGTCCTTACCCTTTAATTTTTATTGGACAGTATCTGCTGCACCTGTTCATAAGGCATGGCCCGCAGTTCTTCCTGGGTATATCCTTTCACGGTGCGCCGGTTTGCCGTAGTCGTTACCAGATTTCCAGGAATGGTCACATAACGGTAGGGAGTACCACTCAGGTTGGTGGAAAAAGATGAAATATAGGTACTGCCGACGGAGAAGTCTTCGTAGAAGAACTGTGGCAGTGAAGAGACATCCTTTACAAAATACTGGCCACTGGTTGGATCGGCTGCATTTACATAAGCCAGGACGATACCGCTATCCAAAATCGCTTTGGTAATGGAGGGTGCGTTGATGGTTTCATCATACAAACTATCACCATTGCTGTCCTTGGAACCATTAAACTGCAGTATAATCCATTGTGAGGAAAAAACACTGTCGGGTCCAGAAGGACCTGCCGGACCCGCCGGTCCCGTATCCCCTTTGCTGCAACTTGTCATTCCTACGACGGTGATCACTGACGCGACAAGTAGAATCCTGAAAATTTTCATCTTATAATATTTAAAATATGAATGAATACATGTACTTCCTGCAAGGTAATTTATTTCCTTTATTCGAGCTTCAAACAGCCCACTGGATCAACAACCCTCCGTTCATTTGGAGAATACGGTCTTTATGATAAGAGGGTTTCCTAGCCCCCATCTTTATGCTGCCATAAATGAAGACAGGCATAGGTCCTGTAGGGAGACCAGTTCAGAGAAATCCGCAACATATCCTCTTTTAGTTTTTTCTTGTTTGCCGGATCGAGTTTATAAAGGCGGATCATGGCCTGCTGAATACCCAAATCATCGACCGCAAATACATCCTCCCTTCCAAGGGTAAACATCAGCAGCATTTCTACCGTCCATCGGCCCACCCCCTTAATCCGGGTCAAATGTTCGATCAGGGATTCATCATCCATTTTGTCAAACACCCGTTGCTCCATGCCCTGCTCGATGGCAAACCTGGCAACATTGTGGATGTAACGAGACTTGGCACCCGATAGCCCGATGGATCGCAGCGTTTCAAAAGGTATGGCCAGGATCTGCTCGGGACTGGGTTTGCCTTTGAATAATTTCAAAAATCTTTTATGGATTACACTGGCCACTTTCGTGGACAGCTGCTGGCTCATGATGGAATAACACAAATGCAGGTGAACGGGTTTTCGTTTGACAAGTTTTGCAAAGGGCTGGCCGGTCAGGATCCGCGCAAATTTTTTGTCCTTGGACAGATGGGGAAAATAGGAGGTCGGTAGGGTAGCCATGTTGAATAATTTTCCGGTTACCGGCCTATTACGGAGTCCATTTTAAACAATACCCCGTTGGTGCCCATATAACCGATGGAAATGACATTGGAAGTGGTGGTATCCCCGACGATTTGCACGGCATTGGCGATGCCCCGGAAGTAGAAAATCAAGGTACTGTCGTTCACGGTTTGATAGGTACTGCTGTCGGCAATATCATATGAAAACAATCTTTGAGGAATGAGTCCTACCAATACCAGGGTGCGCAAACTGTCGGGACTTACCGCGCTGAGCGAAGCAGGGGTACTGTATCCCAGGTTCCTGAATGCGTCATTGTCGGGTGCCAGAAAGGTAAAGGGACCTCCAGTTGAAAGCAATTGATTCAGGCTATCGGGTACGGGGGTAGCCAGTAAAATGGCCTGGTTAAGAAAACTATATGAGGTATCACTGCTGACAATCTGATAAAGATTTTGCGTGGGGGGTCTCAGGGCATTTTGTAAGGCCAGCATCTGTCCGTTGGAGGCCGTGATCTCGGAGTTATAGGTTTGAAAACCGTTTACAAAGGTTCTGTTTGAATCGCCGGTAACAAAAATGGAATCACCGTTGGCCATGATCAGTTTCTCTTCCGTCTTACCAATGAAAGATTCCAGCGTCAGTGCGACGCCCGCGTAGGTCTGATACAGAACCCAGTCCCGAGCCTGCGCCGGGGTGAAGTTATTGACTGAATCCTGCGTAAAGCCGGATTGGACACAGGCATCGTTGTTGGGTACAAAGAGGGTAAAAATTGCGGGACTGGTAAATACGGAGTCCAGTCCTGCTTTCAGAACCGCGGAATTAAAAATGGTGGTGTTCGCACCGTTGGCCAACACATATCCGATTGTAGAAGTTGAAGCGTTGATCGGTGGAGCGGGGTTGTTGTGATTACAGGCACCCATGAGAACCAGGCAACCGCAAAACAGTGCTGGTATCAAAGCCCGACGAAAAAGGTTGTTTTTCATAGTCTCTTTTAATCCATACTGAAACTTACCCGGCCATCTTTTTCATCTTTGAGCGAGATGCCAATTTCGGTCAATTGATTTCGGATTCGGTCCGAAGTCTGATAGTCCTTTTTTGCCTTGGCATCCCGGCGAATATCGATGAGCAGTTTCATGATCCCTTCCAGTTTATCGGATCCCCCAGGGGCTTCATCTTTCAGACCCAGCACCGCTTCCATATAGGTTTTGAACTGAGTCTGGGTATAAGACAGGGTTTCGGCCGAAAGGGTTGTCTTCTCCAGATCCCCACTCCGGAAAGAATTGATGTGATTGACGAGTTGAAACATATTGGCCAGCACTTTTGCCGTATTTAAATCATCGTTCATAAAATCATCCATCTCCCTGCACAGGGTATTGAATTGGGATTCGATCTGTTCATTGACTTTTTTACTGGGATCGGTTTTCATTTTCAGCAGGGCTTGATAAGCATCCCAAAGACGCTTCAACCCCTTTTCTGCTGCCTGCAGGGCCTCATTGCCAAAATCCAAGGTGCTGCGGTAATGGGTTTGTAAAATAAAAAACCGGATGGTCATCGGATGATAAGCCTGGACGAGCAGGGGATTTTCCCCTGAAAACATTTCCGTGAGCCGGATTACATTGTTATAGCTCTTGCCCATTTTTTTACCATTGATGGTAATCATGTTGTTGTGGATCCAATAACGAGCAGCCAAGTGATGATTGCAGATCATACTCTGGGCAATTTCACTTTCGTGATGAGGAAACATCAGGTCCATCCCGCCGCCGTGGATATCAAACTCGCTGCCGAGGTATTTTGTACTCATGGCAGAACATTCGATATGCCATCCGGGAAATCCTTCTCCCCAGGGGCTCGTCCAGCGCATGATGTGTTCCGGTGGAGCGGACTTCCAAAGGGCGAAATCCTGGCGGTTGCGTTTTTCTTCCTGATTATCCAGATCCCGTGTGGTTTCCATCAATTCATCCAGCTTGCGTCCGCTGAGTTTTCCGTAAGGGTATTTTTCCGCGTATTTTTTTACATCGAAATACACCGAACCGTTTACGGCATAGGCATAACCGTCTGCAATAATTTTGTTGATCATATTGATCTGTTCAACAATATGTCCCGTAGCCGTCGGCTCGATACTGGGATCGAGGTTGTTGAACTGACGCATGGCCCAATGAAACAGATTCGTATATTTTTGAACAAGTTCCATGGGCTCGAGTTTTTCCACGACAGCCTTCTTGGATATTTTGTCTTCCGCTTCTCTTCCTTCTTCCTCAAAATGACCGGCATCCGTAATATTGCGGACATACCGCACTTTGTAACCCAGGTGCAGCAGGTATCGGTACAAAATATCAAAAGTGATAAAACCCCGGGCGTGACCCAAGTGGCTTTCGCCACTCACGGTTGGTCCACACACATACATCCCTACATGATTGGGTGTAATGGGGATAAATGTTTCCTTCTGTCTGGTATATGAATTATAAACTTTTAAGTTGGTCATGGCCTGCTCAAATATAAACATTTATCACTGGTTGTCGGATAGCTGAAGGTCCGTAAGTAAGGCATGGTGATCCGAATAGGGCGCCGTGAGTTTCATCGTCTGAAGTATTTTAAATTCCATCGAAGGAAGGATATAGTCTATGCGCAGCGTGGGAGAAATGTTCACATAACTTCGGCCGATACCGAAACATTTGGCGATGAATGCATCCTGACGGTCACCTCGGATGTGGAAATAAGTGTAGGAATTGGGAACATCGTTGAAGTCTCCGCAAATAAACTGGGGGTAGGGACTCCGGTCAAGCAGGTTCCTGACCGTATCGGCCTGGTAACCCCGCAGACTCAAGGCGCTTTTCAGTTTTTTTACAATCGAGCGGGATGCTTCCAGCATGCTGTCTTCAGCATTCCGGATAATTTCCACGTTTCTGAAATCTTTTCTTTTGAATAAAACCGATTGCAGGTGGGTGGTAAAAACCCGGATCATTTTGCCCCGGATATTTATGTCGGCAGAAATAATCGATTCAGCACTGGTGCCATTTTCTCGGGTAAAATGCTTTTGGGAAGTGGCTTTGATGGGATATTTTGAAAAAATGATGACGCCGTTTTGCGATTTATTGCTGTGATTGTAATAGTCCCTGGAAAAGAACAGATAGGGGAATTTCAATTCCTTACTGATGTAGCGGATATTGGATTTCGTGGAATCGGCAGGCTCATAAAACTCCTGGAAACATAGGATGTCTGCATTCTGGCTGGCAATAAGATTCATCATGAGCTGCCGGTGATCGGAGGCGCCCGTTTTTCGGGTGGTGAATTCGTCCCAGCTGCGGACGTTCCAGGTCATGATGCGGATGGCAGTGGAATCCTTATGGGAAAAATCGTGTCCGGCTGGATTAAATCCAAAGAAAGCATGAATATTCTGCCATCCAATGAGCAGGCAAATACCCGATATCAGGGCGTAGCGGGCGCAGACAAATATCCAAAAAATCAGAAATCCGATCAATAAAATCAGCAGCAGCGGGAAAAAAAATGCCAGCAAAGAAACAAACCACCACCTATCGGGATGGAGAAAGGCATTGCAACAGGAAAGAAGGAATAAGAAACCGACCGCAATATTGAGCAGCAGGGAAAGGCGTTTGGTAAATTTCCGCAGTGAAGCCATGGGGAGGAATTGTTGAAGTTACAAATCCTCTTCTTCAGCGGCCCTCTTCAGAATATCTTTTTCTTCAGTTGTCAAAAAGCGGTAGCCCTGTTGATTGATCTTGTCTAAAATTTCATCAATTCTTTTCTGGGTGATATTCGGTATTTTTCTAAAAGGCTGGGTACCGCCAACATGATAGTGGAATTCATCCTTTTTATTTTTTGAAAGGACTTTTTTATCGGGATTAAAAAGATTCCCAAACCAATCAAAGAACTGGTTGATCCACAAACTTCCGTCGCGCCCCCTACGCAACTGATCGATGAACAAAAATCCCATAAGCGCCCCGGCTCCATAGGCGCAATAGGTGGCCATTTCTCCATTGGGGACGCCGGAAAAATTCAGTAAAAGAAAAACCAGGGTCAGAATCCAGATGGGTATGCCTCCGCTGATCATCGGAAAAATCCGGTAGTCAGGTGAAATGATCGTGGTTGACACGGCAACGGCTGCGATCGAACAATTGGCGGCGTAGAGGCTGTCTGTCTGGATGGAGGCCCTGATACTGGGAACCAGGACATGGGCCATCACATATACGACCGCACCGGCAATACCGCCATAGAGGTAAATGGGAATCAATTTCCGGTTTCCCGTCAGGTCCTGCAGGATATAGCCAAAACTCCATAACCAGAACATATTGGAAATAAAACGGAAAAGCTGCTGGTCGGTAAACATGAAGCTGATCAGGGTCCAGGGTCTCCAGGCTATTTTTTCCGGATTGGCCGATAAGACGAACCAATCAAACACATGTTTGACGAAGGAAGGGCCGGGACTGCCCGTCATGGTAAAACAGACGAATACAAATTTGAGCACTACAAAAATTACCGCATTCAGCACCAGCAGCTGAACCAGGGCATTTCCATCCTGCCCCAGGTACATTCTCTTGCGGTAACTGTCTTCTTTTACATTCATGGCACTCATTCTTTCAAAAAATTGACCGGGCTGAATTCATTAACATCCGGAATGATCCCTTGTTCAATAAAAATTCTTGCGATCCGTTTTCCTCCAGTAAAATACGAGCAGCAGACCGAACAACCCGCCTCCTAAATGGGCCCAGTGTGCGACATTGTCACCGGCGTTGTTCTGTACACCCAAAAATAATTCATACAGTACATAAGCCAATACAACCCATTTGGCTTTTATGGGAATCAGGAAATAAATATACACCAGGCTATTGGGGAAAAGAAGGCCAAAAGCAACCATACAGCCAAAGATGGCGCCGGAAGCGCCCAGGGTCGCTGTATTTAAAGGAAAATGCGGATCACTCAAATAAGGCAGCTGTTCGGCCAGGGGCGCACTTTTTAGTTCTTCCCAATAGGGGGTCAGCTCATAATAAACGACAATCAAATGCAATAAAGCCGCGCCGATACCGCAGACGATGTAAAAGGTGAGGAAACGTTTTGGTCCCCAGTAGTTCTCCAGGATGGATCCAAACATCCATAGGATAAGCATATTCCAGAATATATGCATGAAATTCCCGTGAAGAAACATATAGGTAACCAACTGGTGAGGTCTGAAAAAAACAGACCGGATATCGTGCAACGCAAAAAAGTTTTCCATGTTAGGAGATCCCGCGCGTTGAAAGGTCCATTGAATGAGAAAAACGATCACATTGATGATAATCAGGTTCTTGATTACGGGCGGAATAACCTGGGAACGCCCCAAACGGAAGTCGGTCATATTGCAACAGAAATTACTGGCTGCAAGTTAATGTTTTAGGAAAAGCGCTGTAACATTTTCAATATGAAGAGTATGAGGGAACATATCCACGGGCTGAACGGCAGAAATTTGATATTTCTCAGAAAGCAAATGCAGGTCACGGGCCTGGGTAGCCGGATTGCAGCTGACATAAATAATTTTTTCAGCTGCAATTTCCAGGAGTTTGGCAATCAGTTTTTCCGTCATACCCGCCCGCGGCGGATCCGAAACAATGAGGTCTGGACGCCCGTTTTCCGCAAAAAAAGCGTCGTCGCAAACGGCCGTTACATCGCCGGTAAAAAACGCTGCATGGTGGATTTGATTTAACAAAGCATTCTCTTTTGCATCGGCAATGGCTTCGGCAATCAGTTCAATGCCAACAATTTTTTTTACCAATGGACTTAAAAAAATACCAATGCTGCCTGTTCCGCAATACAGGTCATAAATCGTTTCGCTACCCTGGAGCGCTGCCAATCCACGAATGGTTTGATACAGGCGTTCAGCCTGCGCCGTATTGGTTTGAAAAAAAGATTTAGGTCCGATCTTAAATGAAAAATCTTCCAATTTTTCAATGACATATCCATTCCCATGAAAAACGACGGGATGCAGGTCGTTCAAACTGTCGTTCCACTTGCGGTTGAGCGTATGGAGCAAGGTGGTGATTTGCGGGAATCGGTTTTTGATATGGTCCAGCAGCGCGGTCTGCAGGGATTCATCCAACTCCCCAAAGACAATATTGACCATGATCTCGCCGGTTCTGCAAATTCTGACCTGGACATTTCTCAGCCATCCTGTATGGCGCTGGATATCATAAAAACTTGCCTCCTTTTCCAAAGCCCAGCGCTTGATTTCTTTGCGGATTTCATTGGTGGGCTCCTCCTGCAGCCAGCAGGTGTCCACATCAACGATCTTGTCGAAGATCCCCCTTGCATGAAAACCGGCAGCATTCTGCAGGACGGAAATCTCTGAATTTCCCAATTCTTCTTTCAGAAGATAACGGCGGTTCGAGAACGTGTATTCCAGTTTATTGCGGTAACGGATGGTTTTTTCAGAACCCAGGATCGGTTTGATATCGGGCAGTTCCAGTTTGCCGATCCGTTTAAGGCTTTGAAGGACCTGATCCTGCTTGTATTCCAGCTGTTTTTCATAAGGAAGCATCTGCCACTGGCAGCCCCCGCAGATCCCGAAATGGCTGCAAAATGGTAGAATCCTTTCTTCGGAATAGCCGGTAATCGCGATTACCTGGCCTTCTGCCCAGTCTTTTTTATTTTTTACCAGCCGGACCGTAACAATATCACCCGGAACGGCGTTCTCCATAAAAATGACTTTGCCCTCGTGTTTTGCCAGGGATTTGCCTTCGGCCGCGTATCCGGTCACCAGCAGGTTCTCCAAGATGATATTTTTCTTTTTTCCCACGGCGGCAAATGTAGGATTATCCTAATTTAGCATTCCTATGATCAACCCTTTATCTAAAAAGACTTTTTCGGCCTTTCTCTTCTTATTGTTCGCCCAGTTCAGCCATGCCCAAGGCTATGCCATTCACCTCACCCTCAAACCATTTAAAGATGCCAAGGTCTACCTGGGCTATCACTATGGGAAAATGAAGGCGGTGGCCGATTCGGTAATCCTCGACGCCAATTCTGAAGGCGTTTTCAAAGGCAAGGACAAACTGCCGGGAGGAATTTATTTTATCGTTTCTCCAAGAAAAGAAATCCTTTTTGAACTGCTCATCGACCAGGAACAACAGTTTTCCGTTTCTGCCGATACCCTGCGGCTGCCGGCCAGTATTGCTTTTACGAATTCACCGGAAAACACCACTTTTCAGAACTACACGACCTTCATGGGCAGCCACGGAAAGGCCATTTCTGATTTGCAGTCGCAATACGCGAAAGCAAAAACCAAAAATGATTCGACTGCTATCCGGGAGAAAATTGTGGCCATCAATGACCAGGTGAAGGCAGAAAGGGAAAACATCGAAAAAACATCGCCCAATTCCTTGCTGGCCGTTTTGCTTCTGGCCTTGAAAGAACCCGTCATCCCGCCCATTCCAAAACTGGCCAATGGAAGACCCGACAGCACTTTCGCCTACCGATATTATAAAGCCCATTATTGGGATTATATTTCCTGGACCGACGATCGGTTGATCCGAACGCCGATCCTGGAGCCCAAACTGGATCATTACTATAAAGACCTGGTTTCACCCCAACCCGACTCCATCAACCAGGACGTGGATCACATGCTCCTGTTCTCGCGGGCCAACAAGGATATGTATAAATTTCTGATGGTTTATTTTACCCAGAAATATATCAATCCCGAATACATGGGACAGGACGCTGTATTCATTCATCTTTTCGAAAAATACATCAACGCCGGCCAAGCGGATTTCTTTACCGAGAAGTACCGGAAATTTGTAGATGACCGGGCCTACAGCATTATGGCCAACCTGATCGGACAACCGGCAGCCAATCTGGAGATGACCGATAGTTCAGGTGCCGTCCGGTCGCTTTACGAAGTCCCTACCAATTTTGTACTGGTCTGTTTTTGGGATCCTACCTGCAGCCATTGCAAAGAGACCCTCCCCAAACTGGATTCGATCTATCAGGCAAAATGGAAGTATGAAGGTTTGCAGGTATACAGTGTCATGGTCGATGGGGGCCAGGAGAACTGGCGGAATTTTATCCGGGATCACAATTTGGGAGATTGGATTAACGTTTACCAGACCAAGGCACAGCACGATGTGGAAGTAGCTGCCGGTCGGCCCGATTATCGCCAGCTCTATGATGTTTACCAGACACCCGTGCTCTATCTATTGGATAAAGAAAAAAGAATCGTGGCCAAGAAACTCACCTATCAGCAGGTTGATGAAGTCATCAACCTCAAATTGAAAAAGGTCAATACTCCCTGATATGAAGAAAGTTGTATTGACCATCGCCCTGCTCCTTTCTTTTGTTCGTTTTTTTGGTCAGACCCTCGTTCGCTATGGTAACCAAACCATTTCCCGGGAGGAATTTATACGCGCCTTCCGCAAAAACAATATGAATGTCAAGCCTTCCGAAAAAGCGTACCGGGACTACTTGAAACTTTATATCCGTTACCGGCTAAAGGTACAGGCGGCCTTGGATGAGAAACTGGACACCCTGGCCGGCCAAAAAACCGATCTGCAGAATTTCAAAAGCCAGATCGCTGATCAGTATATCAATGATGAAAGCAGTCTGAACCGGATGGCCAAAGAAGCCTTCCTCAGAAGTCAGCAAGATTTGCGGATCTCTTATATTTTTGTAGCGGCTGCAAAAAATGCTTCCCCCGCCGACACCGCCCGAGCATGGAAAAAAATCCAGGACGCTTACCGGGCTTTAGGGAACCATAAAGATTTTGGCGAAACCGCTGTGGAGTTTTCGGAGGATCCCTTTGCCAAAACTAACCGGGGCGATATCGGCTACATCACGGTATTTGATTTACCCTATGCCATGGAAAACATTGCCTATGGTTTGGGCCGGATCAACAACCAGGGCCAACCCGTCTCCTCCGTAAGCCGCATAGAGGGCGGTTATGTCATTGTGAAAAAAACGGCCGAGCGCCCCGGCTGGGGACGAATCCGTGCTGCACAGATCCTGGTTGCTTTCCCCTATCAGGCCAATGACCAGGCCAAAGAAGAAACCCGTCGCCGGGCTGACTCCATCTATCAGGCCATCCAGGCAGGTTCCGATTTTGGAAGCCTGGCTAAAAAATTCAGCGGAGACAATTTAAGCTTTCAGCTGGGCGGGATCCTTCCGGAATTTGGCATTGGAAAATATGAATCCGGATTTGAACAAACGGCCTTTGGCTTGAAAAAAGACGGAGAAGTAAGCCAGCCCTATGCTTCTTCCTTTGGGTACCACATCATCAAAAGAATTGCAAGAAAACCCGTCTCATCCCAGGCAGATCAAAAAGTCCTCAATGAATGGAAGGAAAAAATAAAAGCTGACCCGCGTGTTGCCGTTTCAAAAAAAGAAATGCTGCAAACCATCATCCGACAGACCCATTTCAAGGAATATCTGCCGGCCGGAAAAATTTTATGGGATTATACCGACAGCGCACTACAAAATAAAAAACCCTCCGCAGATCCATCGATCAATGGACAAACCGTGCTTTTTGAAGTTCCCGGTAAGAAGTATAGGGTGGAGGACTGGATTGCATACCGCAAAAGCCTGAAAGCCGCGCCCAATCTGACCAACGGAAAGAAAAATGAAGACCTGCTGGATATGTATCGTCAGACAATCGCTTTTCAATACTATAAGGACCACCTGGAACTGTACAACCCGGATTATGCAAGGCAGCTAACGGATTTCCGGGATGGAAACTTGTTGTTTGAAATCATGCAACGCCAGATTTGGAATCAGGCATCGGCCGATTCCATCGGTTTAAAAAAATATTTCGATGCCCATGTTGAAAAATACTGGTGGAAACCGGGAGCGGACGCGATCATTTTTAACAGCCCCAACCTGCCGGCTGCCCAAAAATTAACCAGCCGCCTGGCCAGCAACCTGGGTGACTGGAGAAAACAGGTGGACAGTTTTGGCGGACAGATCCAGGCCGATTCCGGTCGATTTGAATGGAAACAGATTCCAGGCCACGGAAATACAGAACCAGCAAGCCGGTTTACGGAGTATGTATCCACGGAACCCGCTAAAAACGCAGCGAACGCCGTGCAATTTGCTTATATCGTCCGCAAATACCCCAGCGCCCAACCCAGAAATTTTGAAGAGGCCCGCGGGCTGGTTATCAGCGATTATCAGAATGAGCTGGAAGAAAAGTGGTTGGAGGTTTTAAAAAAGAAATACCCGGTCGTGATCTATGAACCGGTTTTTCAATCTCTTCCGAAATAATCGAAGATTTTATTTTCCGTTGGCCGAATGCCCGATTTCTTTGTCCAGCAGATCCAAGATGGTTTCTGCGCCGACTATGTCAAATTTCCTGGCCATGAGTTTGTCGGAAGTAACCAACAGATTGTAGTCTTCAGCTGCCAGAATTTTAGGATTGGAGCCACCGTGGGTCCAGTCTATATAATAGAAGTTATCGTTGATGACCGTTTCCCTGAACCGGGAATTCATGATGATGGTGGGAATAACAAATTCATCTGGCCCCCAGGTAAACCGAATAAAGCGGCGCAGTTTTTTATCCTGTTCAATAAATTCCACCACGTAGGCGGCACAATCGGCCGTCAGGGTCATACACATCGCACGGGGTCCCCCATAAAGAACAAAAGGCAATGGAAATTTTCGGTTGGGAAGCAGCGCATTGAGGAAAAACTGCAGTTTATATTTTCCGCGAAATCCAAAATTGGTAAAGTGGTATTTATGGATTCGGGTTATGGCGTGTTTCCACCAGGATCCATCCTCTTCAAAACTGATAAAATTTTTTCCGGCATTTTTTTCAAGTGTATGATAGAAATCCGAAACGGGTTTGATGGGATAGTCCTGTCCGCTCATCAAACTCAGAAAATCATAAGGAATGCCTTTTCCGAGCACTTCTTTGAAGGATTGTAAGATGGCATGCAGAAAACTATAGGAGGCCCATCGAACTGAGACGCGTTTTTCAATAAAATAGACATTCGGGATTTTGGAAAGGTATTCAAAAGGTGCAGGGTCAATTTTTTTGTCCAGATGGATATAAATATCGAATGTGGGGAAGGGACTGAATTTACGAATCAAACGCTCAATCTGATGAGGTTCTTTATGCGCCATTATGATACACGCGATCCGCATGATGGTAGTAGTTTCAGGGGGATTAGACAGGAATCAGGTGTAACTTCTTACTGAAGCAGTTTTGCTAAAGTAGCAAAATTAATGCCGGATAAGTGTTTCCCTTAGCGGGGTAATCATTTAAGACTGAATGTCTCAGAAGCTAATTTGGAGATTGTGGAGGTTTTACCCGAGGTTGGGGGGATTGCAATGGGGAACCGTTTGGCCTTCAAAGATTGTCCCACCTAGTCAACCAGAAAAGACCGATTCCCTTCTTGGCTAAAGTCTTTCATACAATGCTCGGAGTTTTTCCCTGGTCATTTGTTTTTCCCAATCAGGCCCCAATGCGTTTTCCCAAAGCGGTTTCATGCCCAGGGAAACATTGATCATCGTGTCAAATTGTTCATCGCTCAACCCTCGGGTAATATGTTGGGGAATATCTATCCGATTCTTTTCCACCATTTTTTTGAATTCTTTTACCCCTTGTGGGTAGTACGCTTCCAGTTTGTCAAAGACGATACAATTGCCGACGCCATGTTTGGTTCCCAGCAGATAACCCAAACCATAACTCACGGCATGTGCTACACCTACTTGGGAATAGGCAATACTCATCCCGCCAGCATAGGATGCCATCATGAGGCGGTCATCGTGCAAAGGACCCCAGGTCTCCTCTCCTAAAAAGACTTCCTGGCATAGACTGAGTGCTTTTTCGCCATAGGATTTACTGAACTCGTTAAGAAAGGTACCGGTGAGACTTTCGATGCAATGAATATAACAGTCCATTCCGGTATAAAAACGCTGGTTCACGGGAGCCCCGGCCGTAAGCTCCGGATCGAGTACGATTTGATCAAAGGGGGTAAAATCCGAATTCATGCCCAGTTTTCTGGTGGGTCCGGTTAGTACCGTGGTCCGTGAAACCTCGGCTCCCGTTCCACTCAAAGTGGGTATACCCGCCTTATATACTCCGGGATTTTTTACCAGGTCCCAACCCTGATAGTCTGCAGAGGAACCCGGATTGTTCATCATCAGGGAAACGGCTTTTGCCAGATCCATGACCGAGCCGCCGCCTATGCCGATCACGCCGCTGATGGCACCAAATTCCTCTTTGATCTGGGCGGCCAGCTGATCCACCTGCTTGGTCTTGGGTTCCTGATTGACATCAGCGAAGATGATTTTATCCTTGCCGCGCAAAGGAATGCGATCGGCCAGGGGCTTGTGCTGGAAAAAATGATCCACTAGAAAAATCATGGGCGATTCGCCACGTCTTTGTGGTTCCAGGATTTCATCCAGTTGATGGAAGCTACCCCTTCCATATACAACATAACTGACCATCTTGAAATTTCTGAATTTCATCATGACTGACTGGTTAAAAAGTTGATAGGATTTAAGTCCTTTGTGTCAGGGCAGCTGCTCCAAAAACACCCGCGCTGTCTCCCAGTTCCGGACGAATCACCGGAACGGTACAATAGTTATTAAAAATAAAATGTTTTAAACTCTTTACGCCCTCGCTATAAATTTCATCAATATTTCCAACACCTCCTCCCACGACAATGATATCCGGATCCAGCATATTGGTGATCGAGGAAACGGCCTTTCCGAAAAAATGGTTTAACCGGTCAATCGTATGACGGGCATAGGGATCTGTATCGACCTGCTGCACGATTTCCTTGAGGTGTTTCTTAACACCTGAAATGGACTCATAAAATTTCTGCAGCGAAGGACCTGAAATGAGTTTTTCCACACAGCCTATTTTCCCGCAGTAACAGGGACCACCTGATTCGTCCAGGAAATTATGCCCCCATTCTCCGGCGATGCCGTGGTGGCCTTCCCAGATTTTTCCATCGATAACCAACCCGCCGCCGACACCGGTACCCATAATAATCCCAAATACTACCCGGGCATGAGGAGCCGCTTTTTTTACGCCTCCCCAGGTGGCCTCAGCCAAAGCAAAACAATTGGCATCATTGGCCAGTATAACGGGGAGCTGTAAGCGTTCTTCCAGATCTTTTTTTAAAGGTTGGTGATTTAATACAGTGGTGTTGGAATTTTTTAGGGTATGCGAAATCGGATCCAGGATGCCCGGAGTTCCAAATCCGATACAATCTGGTTTTTGGTTTGATTCCGCCTTCATCTTGGTCACCAGTTTTTCTATCTGACCGATGACATGATCGTAACCTTTCGCTGCTTCCGTATCTACCCTGGTCCTGATCAATGTTTCCGGATCTTTGGCGCTTTTTAAGATGATCCCCTCCACCTTGGTTCCTCCCAGGTCGATACCCCACATTGTTTCTTTCATGCAGTTTCTTTTAAACTTTTTTATGTTCCTAGCCCAGCCATTTTTTAGCGGCCATCAGATCGGCTGGTGTGTCGATTTCAATACCCATATACTCGGTCAAAACCATTTTTAAAGGTATACCATGTTCCAGATATCGCAGGCATTCTATTTTTTCGGCAGCCTCCAGGGCAGTGACCGGCCATTGGGTGAAATCCATCAGGGCTTTTTTGCGGAAGGCATACACTCCGATGTGTTCATAATAGGGAATGGGAATGGAAGGATCCCGCGCAAACGGAATCACGCTGCGGCTGAAGAAGAGGGCATTCATCTGCAGATCCACGGCGACCTTCACATAGTTTGGATCTTCAATATTTTTTTTGTCTTTTATAATCTGCATCAGCGATGCAACCTGTACTAAATGTTCGGGATCTTTTTTGAAAACTTCCAATAATTTTTCCAATGGAGATTTTTGAACGAAGGGTTCGTCGCCCTGAATGTTGACAACAATTTCCACCTCCAGGTTTTCAACCGCCTCCGCTATCCGGTCACTACCGCTTTCGTGGGGTTTGCGGCTCATCACCACTTTACCCCCGTGGTTTCGGATTTCATCAAAAATGACGGAACTGTCGGTAACGACGATCACCTCATCGAATAACCCCGTTGCTACCGCGTTGTCATGTGTGTGCCGGATAACGGTTTTGTCGCCCAGCATTTGCATCAGCTTGGCGGGAAAACGGGTGGAAGCATATCTGGCCGGAATCATGGCAATGCAATTCATAGATTAGTTTTTCAAGTCCTATATCAGAAATATTTTTCTTCCAGCAGGTGGGTGATATCCAATACCGCGCCCCTGCCATCCTTGTCTCCGGAGTTCCCCATGACGATGATCCCTATATTTTTTTCCTTCAGGATCTCCGTTCTGCAATTAAATAACAGTGACAGACCCTCGTGGAATGCAAAGGATTGATTGTTTAAACTGCCGTTGTTCCATCCCAGTGAATAATCGGGGATACCAAAATAAAGAAATTCAAAGTACTGGGCCGAAAGTTTTGTTTTTTCGTGGGCAAGACCCTGCAGGCTGGTCTGCATATATTTTACATAGTCCGCGATGCTGATGGAGATCGCCTGACCGGGATAAAGCACCGGATTTCCTTTGATCCAGGTTTCAGGCTCTTCGGCATGAAAGGTTCCACCTTGTTGCCAGTGGCCGGCCGGGGCAGAAGGGTCGGTAATATTCGGCCAGGAATAACTCATCGATATTTTCATGGGTTTACGGATATATTCGGTGACCAGGTCTTCCCAGGATTTGCCGGTTACTTTCTCCATCATGGAAGCAGCCATGACATAACCGGCCAGGGAGAAGGAGATTTTATCGGTGAGAAAATTTTCCATATTCGGATGGTGTTGCAGCATCCAGTAAGTAAAAGATTTTCTCTTGACTACAATATTCCCTTTATAGTTTGGAATTTTAAACCATTCGCTCATTTCCATATAGGGTGGTATCCTGGTTCTGCAACTCAGCAGGTCCTGCAGGGTAATGGTTTTATAAACGGGAAAGGTTTTTTTGGTGAATTCAGGAAATACAGAAAGAAGGGTTGTGTTCCAGCTGATTTTTTTTGCTTCCACCAGCCTGGCTGCAATATAGGCGGTAAATGCCGCCGTGTTGGTGCCGATATTAAAGCGATCGTCCACGGCCACCCGGTCTTTGAATTTAAAAACCCGGTAACCCAGTGCCTGGATCTCCAAAATGCTGTCCTTGGTGAATACCGCGTATACCATTCCCGGAACGCCCCGGGTTTTTCGGATATCCTCTGATTCTTCTAGTAAAGTCTCCACTATAGGTGCAGCAGGGAGGATCAGATCGGCTGTGTCGGAAACCGGGGGATGGCTGCTGTCGGTCTCGCTGGTAGTCTGATTCATTGCCCAAATGGGTTGCAGCAATTGCATCAGGATCAAAAATGGGGTGAATCTTTTCATGCCAGGAGATCCCATGAAGGTAAGAAAATTCAAAAATCAGGTCAGCTCACCCCTTCGTTCATAATGGACCAAAGCAGGTCTTTGAGTGCCTGAATGCCGCTGTGGGTGAGAGAAGAAATAAATATATTGGGGATATCCGCCGGCAATTCTTTTCGGATGGCGGTGATCAATTCCTCATCAAGCAGATCTGATTTGCTGATGGCAATCACAAATCGTTTGTCCAGTAATTCCGGATTAAACTGTTCCAGTTCACTGCGCAGGATTTCAAATTCTTTTTTATGATCGGGACTGTCGGCCGGAATCATGAACAGCAGGGCAACGTTTCTCTCTATATGTCGTAAAAATCGATGCCCGAGGCCCTTGCCTTCCGCGGCTCCTTCAATAATGCCCGGCAGGTCGGCGATGCAAAAACTTTTTCCATCTCGGTATTCCACCATTCCCAGCTGAGGAACCAGGGTTGTAAAAGCATAGTCTGCAATCTTCGGGGTCGCAGCCGTGATTACCGATAGCAGGGTCGATTTACCCGCATTGGGAAATCCGACCAGGCCTACATCGGCCAGTACTTTTAATTCCAACACTTTCCAGCCTTCTATGCCAGGCTCTCCCGGCTGGGCGTGTTCCGGCGCCTGATTGGTGGGCGTGGCAAACCGTGCATTTCCCTGACCCCCCCTGCCTCCCCGAAGCCAAATGGCTTCCTGGCCATCTTCCAAAATCTCGGCTTCCACCCGTCCGCTGGTTTCGTCTTTGGCAATGGTACCCAGGGGTACATCGATATAGATATCCTTACCAAAACGGCCGGAACTGTTGTTGCCGCTCCCGGCTTCCCCATCTTCGGCATGTACATTTTTATAGTAACGCAGCGGCAGCAGGGTCCAGGTATTTTTGTTCCCCCGCAAAATAATATGGCCTCCTCTTCCGCCATCGCCTCCGTCCGGTCCGGCCAGTGCATTGTATTTGGTGCGCATAAAATGCTTGCTTCCAGCACCACCATGACCGCTTTTGCAAAAAACCCGGATCTGATCGACGAAATTGCTTTTTTCCACTTTTTGTATTTCGGGCAGCAAAGATAACTGATTAAAAAGCTATCTCATTTTCAACAGCCTGGCCACCAGGCCGGTCCAGCCCGTCTGGTGGGAAGCACCCAACCCCTTCCCAGTATCGCCATGGAAATATTCAAAAAACTGGATATGGTCCTTGAAATGAGGATCGTTTTGAAATAGTTCCTGATCTCCATAAACCGCCCGCCTGCCCTGGTCATCCCGGGTAAACAAGGAGATGAGTCTTTCTGCAAGTTTGATGGCAATTTCTTTCAAACTAAAAAGGTTTCCCGAATGGGTTGGATATTCTATCCGAAAGTCATCTCCGTAATAATCGTGAAATCTGAAAAGGGATTCGACGAGCATATAGTTGACTGGCATCCAGACCGGCCCGCGCCAGTTCGAATTTCCACCGAAAAGGGTGGTGTCGGATTCACCGGGTGTATAATGTATCGAGAACCAGTTGTTGTCAATCTCCAATACATAGGGATTATTCTGATAATATTTTGACAAAGCGCGCAACCCGTGGTCACTGAGAAATTCATTTTCATCCAGCATCCGATAAAGAATTCTTTTCATGCGGTGACCACGCAGCAGGGACAGCAGGTGTTTAGCGTCTTTTCCCTTTTCGCCCCATTTGGCCACCAGGCTGGCCAGCTGGGGTCGGTTACTGAGAAACCAGTAGAGTCGGTCTGTAAATTCTTTTTGACTGATCAGCATTTCATCCTCCAACACCTCCACTGCCAGCATCGGAATAAGCCCGACCATGGATCTGAGTTTTAATTTCTGATCCACCCCATTAGATTTATGAATGGCATCATAATAAAATTCATCCTCCTCATCCCAAAGCCCTGTACCTTCTTCTCCTTCTGCAAACATCGCGTGGGCAATCCATAAAAAATGTTCAAAGAATTTATTGGCCATGTCCTGGTAGACGGGATTTGTCTGGGCCAGTTCCAGTGCGATACGCATCATGTTGAGCGAATACATGCACATCCAGGAAGTGGAATCGGACTGTTCAAGAATCGAACCGTCGGGTAAAGGGGTGTTGCGATCGAAGAGTCCGATATTGTCCATACCCAGGAATCCTCCTTCAAAAATATTATCCCCCTTCTCATCCTTGCGGTTGACCCACCAGGTGAAATTCATCAGCAGTTTCAGGTAAATGGTTTCCAGAAATTTTACATCCCCCTTGCCGTTGGCGGCTTTGTCTAAATTGTAAACTTTCAGGGTGGCCCAGGCATGTACGGGTGGATTCACATCGGAAAACGCCCATTCATAGGCAGGCAGCTGGCCGTTGGGATGCATGTACCATTCGTGTGTGAGCAGGGTAAGCTGGTTTTTCGCAAATTCCGGATCGATGTCCGCAAAACAAATACAGTGAAATGCCAGGTCCCAGGCAGCAAACCACGGATATTCCCAGCTGTCAGGCATTGAAATGATATCGGAGCTGTTCAAATTTACCCATTCGTGATTTCTACCCTGTTTTCTTTGTGGCGGTGGCGGAGGCCCCGCAGGATCTCCTTCGAGCCAGTGTTCGATATCGTAGTAATAAAACTGTTTGCACCAGATCATCCCGGCATAAGCCTGTCTTTGTATATTTTTTAAGTCGTCCTCCCGAAGATTGGTTTGCAGTTCTGAATAAAAAGCATCTGCTTCCAGTATACGCTGGGAGAATATTTGATCAAAATCTTCAAAAGGTTTGGACTGGGATTGCGGACATAAACGCAATCTAAAGGTTTCAGATTTTCCGGCTTCAATTGTTTTACTATAGTGGAAGGCTGCCTTTGTACCGCTCTGACCGGGATTGATCGAGTTTGCGCCGTGCAGGATATAGTTGTTGATGCCGTCTTTAAAATAGCTGTCCGGTTTAGAGGCAGTGGCATAACATTTTTCGGTGTTTGTTTCATTGTCGCAGAAAAGTAACTGATCGGGATGATCGGCATACAGCGTCCGTTTACCCAAATCCGTATGTTGTACGAATATGCTGTCGTCTGTAAGTCTTTCCAAGGAAGGTTTATCGGAAGAATAACCCCAGTCCCAGGTATTGCGGAACCAGATATTGGGCAATATATGAATAGGGGCAGCTTCACTTGCGCGGTTATAAACCGTTATCTTCAGTAAGATATCTTCGGGGGAAGCTTTTGCATATTCAATGAATATATCAAAATATTTTCCATCGTTAAATACACCCGTATCCTGGATTTCGTATTCCGGATCTTTTTTGCCCCGGCGGCTGTTTTCGGTCAGCAATGCTTCGTAAGGGAATGCCGCCTGCGGATATTTATACAGCATTTTCAGGTAGGAATGTGTGGGAGTGCCATCCAGAAAATAATAAAGTTCTTTCACATCCTCTCCATGGTTTCCCTGATTGCCGGTAAGTCCGAAGTATCTCTCTTTGAGAATAGAATCCTTCTGGTTCCACAAACTAACGGCAAGACACAAACGTAAATGATTGTCCCCCAGACCGCCAATTCCATCTTCCCCCCATCGCCATGCCTTACTGCGGGCAATTTCATGAGAAGTGAATTCCCAGGCGGTACCGTCGGCGCTATAGTCTTCCCGAACCGTTCCCCACTGTCTTTCAGCAAGGTAGGGGCCCCAGTTTTTCCAGGTTGGATCCTGTAGTCTTTTTTTTTCCTCGGTCATTGTCTAGGATTTAAAGCTCCGGAAGAAAATCCCAAAACATTTTATTTCAAAATCTGTTATCCGTAAATCTTGTCTATATAAGACTTGTATTTTTCCAGGACTACCTTTCTTTTAAAATTAAGTTTGGGGGTGAGTTCACCCGTTTCGACACTCCACACTTCTGGCAAAAGCTGGAATTTTTTTATTTGCTCCACGTGGTTGAACTGAGGATTAAAATCGTTGACGAGCGATTTATAAAATTCTATCACCTGCGGGTTTTGGATCATGGCCTGATGTGAACTCGTATCATATTCGTGTTGTTTACACCACTCGGTGAGTGGACCAAAAGCCGGAACAATGAGGGCGCCGACAAATTTCATTTCAGCACCCACCACAACCACCTGTTCAATAAATCTGGATTCCTTGAGTTTGTTCTCAATTGCTGATGGAGCTACGTATTTGCCACCGCTGGTTTTGAATAATTCTTTTTTTCTGTCCGTAATACGCAGGAACTTCCCGTCTTCCAGCCGGCCGATATCACCAGTATGCAGCCATCCATCAATGATTGCTTCGGCCGTGAGATCCGGACGCTTGAAATATCCTTTCATTACACAGGGCCCTTTCACACAGATTTCACCATCGGCTTCCAGTTTGAATTCGATGCCATCCAGGATGGGTCCAACGGTTCCAAGGCGGTTTAGTCCGGGACCTCTGCGGTTTACGGCAATGACCGGAGAATGTTCGGTGGGTCCGTAGCCTTCATACAAAGGAATGCCGGCGCTGTTGAAAATACGCAAAAGGCGTTCCTGGCAGGCGGCACCGCCCGTAATGATATATTTGACATTGTTTCCCAGTGCCTGCCGCCACTTACTGAATATGATTTTATTGGCCAGCGAAAGTTGCATGGAATACCAGATACCCTGGCGGGTATTGTTGTCATATCGCTTGCCCAGGTTGACTGCCCAGAAAAACAGGACTCTTTTTATGCCCTTTAAAGCAGCTCCGGTTGACATAATTTTTTCGAAAATTTTCTCCAGCAACCGAGGTACGGTTGTAAAGAGGTCTGGTTTGACTTCCAGCAGGTTCGCTCCGATGGTGTCAAAACTTTCTGCGTAGTAAATGCTGTTGCCGCTAAAGAGATAAATATAACTCACCATTTTTTCAAAAATATGGTTGAGCGGCAGGAAACTGAGGACTTTAAAATCCGGACGAGCTTCAAAGGGGAAAGCCTGTTTTGAAAGCATCACATTACTCAGAATATTTTTATGCGTAAGCATGACACCTTTGGGTGTTCCGGTGGTGCCGGAGGTATATATCAAAGTAGCAAGATGTTCTGGGAGGATTTTGCCGGCAATGGATTCCAGTTCCTGTTTTTTTGAAGGCGTTAGGGGTTGCATCAGCGCCGACCAGTGATCGGCCCCGGAGATCTCATCGTAGGTATAAATATGTTGAATGGAAGGCACATGGGTTTTTATCTCCAGGGCTTTTTCATACAACGCCAGCGTACCTACAAATACATATTTTACTTTGGCATCATTGAAAATAAATTCTATTTCTTGGTTGCTGCTGGTTGGATAAATAGGAACCAATACTGCGCCCAATTTCTGAACGGCCATATCGGTTATCAGCCATTCGGCGCGATTAAAGGAGATAAGTCCGATTTTATCCTGATTCTCCACCGTTAAATCGTTTCCGGAAATACCGAGCGCCGCTAAACCGAGGGCCAGCCGGTCGACGGTTTCGGAAACTTCATTCGTGCTGTATTTTCTCCAGCTGCCTTTTTCCTTAGCAGCCAGCATGTCCGGTTTTGGAAATTTTTCCAGCTGGTAAGCAATGCAGTCGAACAACCTTTCTGGCTTGGTCATGGTATTTTATTTGGAATACAGGTTGCGATAATTCTGACCAACGGGTACCTTGAATACACGACCTTTTTGAAAATTGATAAAACGATTGTATTCTTCGGTATGTTGGGTGGTCCAGGCTTGAAAAGACGTTAGGCTCATCGAAGCACCGAAAGCCCATTGGTTATAAGCTTCGAACATGCCTTCCCTGAGTAATTGCCGCTGATAGTCGAACAGTCTGAATGGGTATTTGTCAGCGTATTTTTCAAACCACTCCAGGATGAATTTACTCCTTAAGTTATTCAGGGATTCAGCCGTGATACCCAGGCTGATCGAAGCGGATTGATCAGTCATGACGGCCAGGTATGCAGCGGTAAATGGATTTTTGTTGACCAGGTTTTTGGGAGACTTCAAATCGGTAAAAAGTTTCTTATAGGCATCCACCAGCAGTAATTTAATTTCCGGAGTGCGCTTGCTATAACTTTCCAGATTGATAAACATTTCCCCATAAATCAGGCTCCAGGCTTTGTCATAGGTGAAATAATAGTATTTGCTGGCGTTGTAATAATTTGAAGAGTAATTGGGGTCCACTTCAATACCTTTTTCCCAGAAAACGATGGCATCTGCGTCTTTTTGCACCCAGAGCATTTCGCCATATTCGTTGTATAACTCGCCACTGCTGGGGAATTTCTTTATTCCCTGTTTATACATTTTGTCTGCTTCCTTTTTCTCATCGATGGCTTTGTAGGCCATTCCCAGAATCTGGTAACACTGTTCGTCCGCATCGGTTCTTGCGATCAGTAACCTTCCCGATTCCACGGCGCTGCTGTAATTTCTTTGTAGATAATAGGTGAAAGTCAGGTCTTTTTGCAACTCCAGGTTGTCTGGATTTTTTTTAAGTGCGTTGTTTAACACGATCACCGCATTGGCATAATCTCCGTTGCGCATAAATTGTTTTGCAATCAGTTCGAGAGAATCCGTCTGCTGGGCAAAACCGGAATATCCTGAGAGCAACAAAATAATGGCAGACAGAATCTTCTTCATGTATTAAATATACACCCGCTTTGGAGAACCGTTCAGGGCATGAATAATTATACACACAAAAATAGGGCTTATCTGATCAGATGTGTTAAAAGCCCATCGCGCAGTTTGGGCTCAAACCAGGTACTTTTTGGTGGCATGATTTCTCCGTTGTCCGCAATGTCAAACAACTGATCCATGCTGACAGGATAAAGACTGAATGCCGCCTTCATCTGTCCTTGGTCCACCCGGCGTTCGAGTTCCGCCAGGCCCCTGATACCCCCTACGAAATCGACCCGGTTGTCCGTTCTAGGATCGTGGATTCCCAATATAGAAGAAAGGATATTTTCTTGTAGTATACTTACGTCCAAAACACCGATCGGATCGTTGGGGAAACTGTTTTCCTTTGCTTCCAGACGGTACCATTGACCGGATAAATACATACCAAACCGATGCAGACCCTCCGGACGGTAGGCCTCGCTTAGTTTTTCGATCTGGAAGTCCCGGCTGATCTTTTCGATGAATTCATTGTCCTGGAGGCCATGGAGGTCCTTTACCACCCGGTTATAGTCCAGGATGCGAAGTTCGTCGGCAGGGAAAAGGGTCGTTAAAAAATAAGCGGCATCCGCGGTTGCCTTGTCTCCCAATGTATTTTTTACTTTGGCAGCAGAAGCGGCGCGGTGATGACCGTCGGCTATATAGGTAAAAGGAATCTGATCACGGAAAATCAGGGTGATTTCTAGGATCTTGGCGGGATCTTTTACAATCCATACCCGGTGACCAATCCCGTCTTCGGCGACGAAATCATAAGTGGCTTGCTGCGAAGCCTTCCAGTTTTTTATCAGCAGACTCAAGGAGACATTGGATTTATGGGCCAGAAAAACATTGCCCGTCTGGGCCCCGGTAATCCGGATATGGTTGATCCGGTCCAGCTCTTTTTCAGGCCTGGTCAGTTCATGCTTTTTAATAATGTTGTTTTCATAGTCTTCCACAGAGCTTACACAAACCAGACCGGTTTGTTTTCTTTGGTCCATGGTCAGCTCATATATATAATAAGCAGGTTCTTCCTCCCGGACCAGGATTTTATGGTCCTGGAAAATAAATAGATTGTCTGCTGCTTTGTGGTATACTTTTTCACCGTGAACATCGGTTCCTTCCGGCAAATCGATCTCCGATTTGGTGATATGCAAAAAGGAATAAGGATTTTTATCACCCAGCAGCCTGGCTTCTGCACTGCTTAACACATCATAAGGAAGGGAAGCGACAAGGGAAGCCAGTTTACTATCTGGTCGCAGTGCTCGGAATGCGGATATGATGGCCATGTACTGGGTTAAAGTTGATGGATGAGACGGGAGATTGCCTGTACGCTTTCCATGGGAAGTGCATTGTATAAAGAAACCCGGTAACCACCTACACTCCGGTGGCCTTTTACGCCGACCATCTGTTGTTCCTTGCAGGCTTCCAGGAATTTTTTCTCCAAAGAAGGGTCCTTGATCAGAAACACCACATTCATCCTGCTGCGGTCTTCTTTGGCAACCGTCAGTTCGAATCCCTGTTTTTCCTCCAGGGTTTTGTAAAGCAGATTGGCCTTGGACTGGTTGATTTTCTCTATTGCAGGAACCCCACCCTTTTTTTTCAGCCACCGCAGGGTAAGCAGGCAGACGTAGATGGCAAAAACCGGTGGTGTATTGAGCATGGATTTATTCTCAATATGCTGACGATAATCCATCATACCGGGTAATTTTCGGTTTGCCTTGCCCAGAATATCCCGGCGAACCACTACCATATTTACTCCCGTGGCTCCGATATTTTTTTGGGCACCTGCATAAATCAATGCAAACCGGTTGAAGTCCATCTCCCGACTGAGGATATCACTGCTCATATCTGCAACCAGCGGGATATTCGTATCTGGAATAGAAAACATTTCTGTTCCCTCGATGGTATTGTTTGTGGTATAATGGAAATATATTGCGTCATCTGGAATGTTAAATCCCTTGGGTATATAGGTGTAGTTTTTGTCCTTGGAAGAGGCAACGACTTCCACCATCCCGAAATTTTTTGCTTCTTTGATGGCCTTGCTTCCCCAGACGCCGCAATCCAGATAGGCAGCGGTCTGATTTTCATTGAGCAGATTCATGGGAACCTGGAAAAATTGAGTTGTGGCTCCCCCATGAAGAAATAAAACTTCATGATCACCATCCAGTTTCATGAGTTCCTTGGCGAGTTGTATGGTTTCTTCCAGCATCGATTCGATCAGGGAAGTCCGGTGACCGATTTCAAGAATGGACAATCCAGTCTGCTGATAATTCATAATTGCAGCAGCAGCTCCTTCATAAACCTCCAAGGGTAGAATGCTGGGCCCTGCATTGAAATTGTGGATCATTGTCAGTTTTTTGTCTAAGAGTACGCAATTTACGACATTTCACTGGCCGCCCTTTTAGATTTTTTGAACCGCTAGGTATGAATACTGTCCTTTTTTTCAGCAATTTATTTACTGATCCTTTCGCGGGACGGAGGTATGCATCTTCGGGTAATACATATTTCTTGCTGAATTTATTTGGCAGGCCTTTTTCAGATGATTTGCTATTTAAAAAACGTCCGCGCCATAAATTTTGACGGTAACAAGAAAGTCGGACATTCATTCTACTGGACAGCGCCGTTGCTTTCCAATTTGGCCAGCATGAAAGGGGAGGATGTTTTCTCAGCGGCCAAAAGGGCGGCAAATCTAAGAAGTAAACATATGGATTGGAAAACCCCTTGTCCAAAGCAGGGATGGGTAGACCCATCCCTTTGGTTCACTCTTCAATATTGGTAACGCCGCCCGAGATCGCAAATTTCATGGCGTCGGTAGAGGTGAGGTCGGTTATCAGGCGGACTCTTTCTTTTTTTACAAAATAGAGGTGTCCCGCAAATGCATACGATTGGGGGATGTAAACTGAAATATATTCCTGCAAGCCGAATTCCGTGAGTTCCTCGTGCGTGATAAATCCAATTCGCCAGATATCGGTGGATTCGATACAGACCAATACGGCGCGGTCAAATTTGCGGCTGTTTCCGGCGAAGGCTTCGAAGAAATCCTTGATGGTAGTGTAAATAATTTTAATTCCGGGGGTTCTCTCCAGGATATAGTCGAAGAGCTCCACGAGTTTGCTTACGATAAAAGAAGAAGAGACATATCCAACGAGCAGCACAATGCCGGTCACCAGAATAAAACCCAGGCCTGGAATCCGTTTCGGATTTCCATTTTCATCCAGCCCCAACCGCGGAAAAATATGGTGAATAAAATCGGGCAGGATGCCGTCGATCCAGTTAAAAAGAGAAAGTACAGCCCAGAGCGTGATGGTTGTCGGCGCCAGGATGATCAGACCCTGCAAGAAATACTTGAACAATTTCCGGGCGATGAGCTGCAGTTTCATTGTCAGTGGTTTGATACCAAAAATAATCAAACATTTTGCGGGAGCCGGTTTAAAACGGCCTTATTCTGCGAGGATTCACCCTTTAGCGACCCATAATTTCGGCCAAACCCCCAAAAAAACCGGTGGAAACTTTGGTATCGAAAAAAGTTTCCTTAGTTTTGTGGTCCGTTAGAGGAAAAATATGGAACACAAAGAAAGAATATTAGAAAAAGCGACCGCCCTGTTCATGCAATATGGGATCCGGTCTATTACGATGGACGAGATTGCGGCCCAACTTGGCATCAGCAAAAAAACCATTTACCAGTTTTTTACAGACAAGGATGCCATGGTAGAAGCGGTGGTGAACGAAGAAATGAAACGCAATGAGGAAAACTGCCGGAGTTTCAGCGAGTTGGCCGAAAATGCCATTCATGAAAATTTTCTGGCGATGGACAGCCTTCAGGAGATGATGAAAGCCATGAATCCACAGATTATGTATGATCTGGAAAAACACCATCCGGCGGCATTTAAGCGCTTGAAGCAGTTTAAATATCAATACCTCTATTCCATGATCAAGACAAATCTGGAAAGAGGTCTCCAGGAAGAGCTTTACAGGAAAAACATGAATCTGGATTTGGTGATCCGCCACCGGATAGAATCTTCTTTTATGCCCTTTAATCAGGAAGCATTTCCTGCGGGTAAATATCCCATGAATCAAACCTGTAAGGAACTGGTGATTCTTTACCTGCACGGCATCAGCAACGAAAAAGGGAAAAAACTGATCGAAAAATATCTGAATGAACGTCAAAAAAATATTTTACATGAGCAAAAGATTTCATAACGGGTTCTGGCTTTCTTGCCTGGTTATACTGCTGGGACTGAATCGGTCAGAAGCGCAAACGATCCATGAACTGACTGCCCAGGACGCCATCGCCCTGGCCAAGAAAAATAATATTCAGGTAAAAAACGCCCTGACCAACCTGGCCCTCCAGGAACAGACCAATAAGGAAGTGACTGCACTGGCGCTGCCTAAAATTACTGGTACGGGTTCTACGACCGACTTCTTTGATATTCCGGTGACCTTGGTGCCCGGAGAATTTTTTGGTGGTACCCCCGGTTCTTATTTGCCCGTAAAATTTCAGACTAAATTCATTGCATCGGGAGGGGTCGCTTTGACCCAGACATTGTTTGATGGATCTGTATTCGTCGGATTGAAGGCCAGAACCGCTGCCCTGGACTACTATAAAAAAGCCATTGACCTTACGGTAGAGGATTTATCGGTCAATGTGTATAAAGTATACTATCAGCTGGTGGTAAGTAAAACACAGGTTCAACTGGAAGATTCCAATATTGCCCGGGCGGCAAAACTATTACGCGATACGCGGGTCATGAATCAAAATGGATTTGCTGAAAAGCTCGACGTTGATAAGGCGGCAGTGCAGTTGACCAATCTGGAAACGGCCAAACAAAATACAGAAACCACGATCATCAATGGCTTTACTACTTTGAAATTTTTAATCGGCATTCCCGCTGCTGACTCCATTGTTCTCACCACGGCCTTTGATGAAGCAGATCTTACCGGCGGTGTATCCATCGATACCAGCTATAGTTACCAAAACAGATATGACTATCAGTATCTGGAAATACAAAAGCAGCTCAACGATTTTGATATCAAACGATACCAGGCTGCCTTTTATCCGGTGCTCAGCCTCAATGGTTCTTATCAAAAAAATGCCGCCAGCAATACCTATGATGTATTTACTTCCAGTGGTACCTGGTATACCAGTTCTTACGTAGGGCTTTCCCTGAATGTTCCCATTTTTGAAGGTTTTGCAAAAAATGCAAGGCTTAAGAAAGCAAGGCTTACCTCCCAGCTGACCAGCGCGCAGGTCGAAAACCTCAAATTGAATATCGGACAGGAAGTCGCCATTGCCAGAAACAATTTCATCAATGCGATCAATACCATGAATTCCCAAAAATCGAATATGCGGACAGCTGAAACGGTTTATGCCCAGACGAAAAAGAAATTTGAATCCGGGCTTTCGACCAATACGGATTTGTCCAATTCACAAAATGATCTCATAACAGCGCAAGCCAATTATGTGAACGCCCTGTATACAGCCGTCATAGCAAAAGTTGATTTCCTGAAAGCCATCGGTAAAATTTAATCATGCCAAACAACTACATTATGAATAAGATATTTTTATCTGCCCTCATCTCCGGAACCTTTCTCGTGATATCCTGCAGTCAAGGATCCGATCCCGTTGCCAAACAAAAAGATGAATTACAAAAGCTGAAGGACCAGCAGGTAAGCCTGGTGACTAAAATTCAAAAAGCAGAAGAGGCCCTGGGCAAGGTGGATTCCTCCAATGCAAAAAAGGAAAAAACCAAACTGATCGCTTTTCAACCAGTCCAGGCCGGAAGTTTTACCCACTACATTGAATTGCAGGGGAAAATCGATGCCCTCAACATTGCCTTTGTGACACCAAGAAACGGTACAGGGGGTCAGGTAAAGGAAATATTTGTTAAGAAAGGCGATCAGGTCAAAAAAGGACAACTGTTGTTAAAGCTGGACGATTATCTGATGCAGCAGCAACTGGCCACAGCAAAACAACAGGTGGCCTATACCAAGGATCTTTATGAGAGAAGAAAGAACCTATGGGATCAGCAGATCGGTTCAGAAGTTGAGTTGGTCAACGCCAAAAACCTGGCCGATCAGGCACAGCGGCAGGTAGACCTCATTAACCGGCAGATAGAACTTACCAAAGTATACGCAGATATCAGTGGGGTGGCCGACGATGTAAACATACGTTTGGGCGAGTTTTTTTCTGGAAACAATCAGATCCGCATTGTCAATACCACCGATCTAAAGGCGGTGGCCCAGGTTCCTGAAAATTATCTGGGACAGGTTAAGGTAGGAAGTAAGATCAAAGTAGTGATTCCCGAATTGAAGGATAAAACCATCGAAACAAAAATCACCGTTACCGGAAAAACCATTGACGCCAGCACGCGCAGTTTTTATGTGGAAGCTAAACTTCCCTTTGACAAGGATTTTTATCCCAATCAGGTAGCATTGATCAAAATCCAGGATTATACCAAGGCCAGCGCACTAACGATTCCCCTGAATACGCTTCAAAATGACGAGAAGGGGAAATATGTGATGGTAGCCCTCAAAGACGGAGACCGGTTGGTGGCCCGCAAAAAACCCATTACCATCGGGATGATGGCAGGTGACAAAGTAGAAGTTTTGACTGGCATTCAAGCCGGAGATGAGATCATCACCGAAGGATATCAGGGGCTTTACGATGACCAGCCCATCACCACGCAGGTACAGTGACTCAGCATCTCTAACCATCAGAATTTTTTTTATGACCACACTTGAAAATATAAAAGGAAAGATCAAGGAATTTAAACCCACCAGTTGGGCCATCAACAATAAAACCTCGATCTACCTGCTGATTATTTTTGTTACTTATATGGGTGTAAACAAATTTGTGACCACACCCAAAGAACAATTTCCCGATATTGTCATTCCAACGATTTACGTTCAGACAACCTATGTAGGCAATTCTCCCAAGGATATTGAAAACCTCGTAACCCGTCCCATAGAAAAACAGATTAAGGGAATAACAGGAGCCAAGATCAATAAACTGACCAGCACCTCTGTGCAGGATTTTTCTGCCATCATCGTAGAATTTGAAACGGATGTACAAACGGATGTGGCTTTGCAAAAAGTCAAGGACGCCGTGGATAAGTCTAAAACAGATCTTCCTACCGACCTGACGACGCAGCCCAATGTCGTGGAAGTGAGTTTGTCGGATCAACCCATCATGTACGTGAACGTGAGCGGAAACTATGACGGCCAGCATCTTAAAAAATTTGCCGACGATCTCAAAGACAAGCTCGAAGAACTTTCACAAATCAACCGGGTTGACGAAGTAGGGGCGCCTGAACGTGAATTCCAGATCAACGTGGACAACTATAAAATGCAGAGCTCCAATATTACCTTCAATGACATCGCCAATGCCGTCGCCAACGAGAACCTGGATATATCCGGTGGCTTGCTGGATGTGGGAAATATGAAGCGGACCCTGCAGTTAAAAGGCCAGTTCAAGACCGCCTCTGACATCTCACAAATCGTTGTCAGAAACACTTCCGCGGCTCCGATCTATCTCAAAGACATCGCCACCATCATCGATACCGTAAAACAAAGTGAAAGTTATGCCAGACTGAACGGGAAGAATGTCGTTACCTTAAATATCATTAAACGCAGCGGGGAAAATCTGATTGAAACCTCGGATGAAGTGAAAAGAGTGGTCGCGGAAATGAAAGCCAGTCAGTTTCCAAAGGACCTGGATGTGGTCGTGACCGGGGATCAGAGTAAGACCACCCGAACTTCTTTTAACGACCTGGTAAATTCTATCGTAATCGGCTTCGTATTGGTTTTGGTGATTCTCATGTTTTTTATGGGAGTCACGAATGCCTTCTTTGTGGCACTTTCCGTACCCTTAAGCATGTTTGTTGCCTTTATGTTTTTGCCGGCAGCTGATATCATCATTGGTGGTCACGTTACTTTGAATTTTATCGTTCTCTTTGCCCTGCTCTTTGGCCTGGGCATTATTGTCGATGACGCCATTGTGGTGATAGAAAATACCCACCGAATTTTTACGGAAGGCAAGGGGAAGATATCTTCCATCATAGCTGCCAAAATAGCCGCAGGTGAAATCTTCATACCGGTGTTGGCGGGCACCTTAACGACGCTCGCTCCTTTCTTCCCGCTGTTGTTCTGGCCCGGACTGATTGGGAAATTCATGATCTATCTGCCCGTCATGCTGATTTTTACCTTGTCGGCATCGCTGATCGTGGCTTTCATCATGAATCCGATTTTTGCGGTTGATTTCATGAACCACGCTGAAGACGACCACGCGAGCAGAAAATCCAGGGTTTTCAGAAATCCGCTATTTTATACCTTTTTGTTATTGGGGATCCTCCTGGATATGAGCCATTTTACTTTTGCCGGGAATCTTTTGATTTTCTTCAGCATTCTGATGTTCCTGAATGCCTACCTGTTTACCGGTATGATCCACACCTTTCAAAACCGAAGCCTTCCTTGGATCATGAGACATTATGAATCAGGCCTGCGCTGGGCCTTGAAAGGATGGCGGCCGGTATGGCTTCTTTTCAGTACGTTCTTGCTGTTTGTATTCTCATTTGTATTCCTCGTAGTCCGAAAGGTTCCGGTGGTATTTTTTCCAAAGGGAGACCCAAATTTTATTTACGTCTACCTGAAATTGCCGGTGGGAACCAATGTGAATTACACCGATTCGATTACCCGTCAGCTGGAACTGAGGGTGAACAAAGTATTGGGTTCCGATAACGGTAAAACCAATCCGTTGGTGGAAAGTGTGATCTCCAACGTCGCCATAGGTGCTGGCAATCCGCAAAGCGGAGACCGCAGTACCCAACCCGAACTTGGACGGGTGCAGATATCTTTTGTGGAATTTGAAAAACGCCACGGGAGAGCCACCACACCGATTTTGGATTCCATCCGGGCGGCTTTAAAGGGTATTCCAGGCGCCACTATCTCGGTTGATCAGGAACAAAATGGTCCACCAACCGACCCGCCCATCAACATCGAAATCAGCAGTGACAATTTTGAAAACCTGACGACCACGGCTACCTCGCTAAAAAATTACCTGGATTCCATCCAGACTCCAGGTGTAGAGGAACTTAAGATGGATGTGGATCTCACCAATCCTGAAATCACGCTGACCATTGACCGGCAGCGGGCATTGATTGAAGGAGTAAGCACCGCCCAGATCGGACAGCAGATCCGCACTGCTTTGTTCGGCAGAGAGATTTCCAAAATCAAGGACAATAAAGAAGAATATAAAATCCAATTACGCAATACGGAAGTCCAGCGGAGAAATCTTACGGATCTTCTAAATATGAAAATATTTTTCAGGGAACCGACGGGTGCAATCAAATCAATCCCCATTACCAACCTGGTCAAAATAGATTTTACCAGTACCTACGGTAGTATAAAAAGGAAGGGTTTGAAAAGAGTGATAACCCTGTACTCTACGGTCTTGACCGGTTATACGCCGCCGGCCGTGAATGCAGAACTAAAACAAGCCATTGATAATTTCCAAGGCAAAGCCGATGATGTAACCATCACCCAGACGGGAGAAGGAAAACAACAACAGGAAACGGTTTCTTTTCTGGGCTCTGCTTTGCTCTATGCCTTGATGCTAATCCTTCTCATCCTGGTGCTTCAGTTTAACTCGATCAGTAAACCGGTCATCATCCTGATGGAAATCATTTTCAGTGTCATCGGCGTACTACTGGGATTTGCATTCACAGGTATGACGATATCCGCTGTTATGACTGGACTGGGTATTGTAGGACTGGCGGGAATCGTAGTAAAGAACGGAATCCTGGTGATTGAATTTGCTGACGAACTGCGCGCCCGAGGCATGAAAACCAGGGCGGCGTTGATACAGGCGGGTAAAACGAGAATTATTCCCGTTTTGCTTACGGCCCTGGCTGCCATCCTGGCTCTGATTCCGCTGGCCGTTGGATTCAATATTAATTTCGTTACACTTTTTGCGGAATTGAATCCGCATATATTTTTCGGTGGGGACAGCGCCGTATTCTGGAAACCACTTTCCTGGACCATTATTTTCGGTCTGGCATTTGCTTTCTTTATGACCCTGTTCATTTTACCAAGCATGTACTTGATCGCTGAGCGGTTAAAACGTCCCATGCGCCGGTATTTCGGTGGAAAATGGATTTCGATGATGGGAATTCCTCCCCTGACATTTATTTTTCTAATCGTCCTTATTCCGATTACGCTGATTAGACATTGGATAGAAAAAGCAAGAAGGAGAAGAAATCTTGCCGGACAACCCGTTGGTGAAACCTGGATAGGTTCGTGGTTTTGAAGATATAGCAATGTAATACAGGGCGAAATAAGTAAAACGATTATATATATCAAGAAAAAAGAGCACCTCAAGTGCTCTTTTTTTTGGTTAATTAATTTTGAATATTTCAGCATCTACTCGCCCCGACACGAATCTTTTTATCTTTATAAAAAAAAGTATGAGAAATAATCACGAGATCGACTATAAAATTTACGGGGAAGAATTGCAGTTTGTAGAAGTGGAATTGGATCCGCAGGAGACGGTGATCGGAGAGCCCGGTGGTTTTATGATGATGGAAGATGGCATTGAGATGCAAACCATATTTGGGGATGGATCCCAGCAACCGGGATCCTCCGGATTGATTGACCGTCTAATGAACGCCGGCAGGCGGGTGCTGGTCGGCGAGAACATGTTCATGACCGCTTTTACCAATGTGGGTCAGGGAAAGAAGAAAGTAAGTTTTGCGGCGCCCTATACCGGTAAGATCATTTGCCTGGATCTTCAGGCACTGGGTGGCAGCATCATTGCCCAAAAGGATGCATTTCTCTGTGCTGCCAAAGGAGTGAGTATCGGAATTGCTTTTCAGCGAAGGATGGGTACCGGTGTTTTTGGTGGGGAGGGATTTATCATGGAAAAACTGGATGGGGATGGCCTGGCTTTTGTGCATGCCGGCGGATATATCATGGAAAAAGAACTGAAAGCGGGGGAGATATTAAAAATTGATACGGGTTGTGTAGTAGCCTATCAACCCACCATAGATTTTGATATAGAATTAATCAGGGGAATCAAAAACTGGATGTTCGGCGGGGAGGGGTTGTTCTTTGCCCTGATGCGCGGACCCGGTAAAGTATGGATACAGTCTCTGCCCATCAGCCGCCTGGCCAGCAGGATTATTCAATACAGTCCGCAGCTGGGCCAAAGAAGGGAAGAGGGTAGTATACTGGGAGGACTCGGCAGCCTGTTCGGAGGAGACCGCTAAGAAAATTTGAAATGGGAGGATCGTTTTCTGACTCTCCCATTCCAAAATCCCCATTTACCGCCTATCGGCAAGTTTGCCTAAAAGGCGGAGAATTTCAAGATAGAGCCATACGATGGTAACCAGCAATCCAAATGCACCATACCATTCCATATATTTAGGAGCGCCACCTGCAACTCCTTTTTCTATCATATCAAAATCCAGTAGCAGGTTCATGGCTGCAATCACCACTACAAAGAGGGAAAATCCTATGCCGAGCATGGAGCCTTCGTGCAGGAAGGCAATATCCACATGAAAAAGACGCAGGACGACTGCTAGTAAATAAAAGACAGCAATACCAGCCGTTGCGATGAAAATGATGGACTGGAGTTTCTGCGTTACTTTAATAACCCGAAAACGATATAACAAAAACATAGCGATCACCGCACCAAAAGTCAGCAGTACGGCTTGGGTAACAATGCCGGGTGCAGTTTTTGCAAACGCATTGTTGTACGTTGCAGATATAGCTCCCAGGAAAACACCCTCAAATAAAGCGTATACAGGTGTCAGGTAGGCTGACCATTCTTTTTTGTAGATTACTACCAAGGCCGTAATCAATCCAAGAATCGCGGCACCAATCATATAAGGAACTACGTTCACTCCGTCATAAAACGCTTTCCAGGTCAGGGATGCGGATGCCATGACGAGCAGAAACAACATGAAAAATTTATTGAGCGTTCCTTTTTCGGTCATTGTACCGGTTCCGGGAAGGGTAATCGTATTCTGGAATACATTCATCGCAGGATTACCAGATTTAAAAATAGCCATAGTTTGATTTATTTGGACTTGCAATTTAGTAAAAAGAATAGGTATTGGAAAGCAGGCCATCCCTTTTCAATACTTAATACAGTTTTAACAATACCGACCTGATTTCAGTGAACCGGGACCAGGGAATAAAGTGGTTGGCACCGGGAATAAGTGTTTCTTCCACCTTAGAGGCATGTACCAGCATTTTTTTGCCGTAAGCCACATTTCCAGGTGGTACCCAGGTATCCATCTGGCCATGAATGAAATAAACCGGACAGGTTATTTTAGAAAAATCTTTCTCCAGCGAGACGAGGTCTTTTTTCAGGTACCAGAGTTCTTCATTGGAAGGTCGCATCGCACCGGGAACAAAAAAATTTAAGGGCGTTTTGTAAAGTACGGGCCTCCATATTTCCGGTTCTTCTTCCGCTGGATCAATGGAACCAGAAATCACTACGAGACCAGAAAATTTTCCAGGGTTATCGGCAGCTAGTTTAATCACCATCGGTCCGCCCATGGAATGTCCCACCAGGTACATGGGTTTGTGATTGGCCAAACGGTAAAACAGAGGACTGATCAAATAGGATTGAACATCCAGATGTTGCGGTTGTCCATAATCACTGTAACCGAATCCAGGGCGATCCACGGAAACCATCCGGAATTTTTTTAGCAATGCCGAGTCCTTCATATAATCCGCAAAAGCCTCCCAGCTTCCGGGAGAGCCATGGATGAAAAAAATAGTCGGCAGGGAATCGTCGCCAGTCATCGCAAAATGTATATGCCTGCCTTGCTGCTCGAAGGTTGCCGTATGAAGATCCACATGATCTTTCTCAAAGGCAATTTTCTCTTCCGCATCGGTTTTGCGAAAGCTCATGCAACTTTGCGCGAAGAGTAGCCAGCTTAACAGGAAAACACCCGAAAGCAACAGCATTTTCTTCTTAAAACCTTTCATGGTTTATGATTTCTTAATAGGCGGAGGTGGTTTATTATCCCGGGGTGGCGCAGGTGGTTTGTTTTCTCTGGGGCCTGAAGGTGGTCTATTGTCTCTTTGCTGAGGTCCTCTATTGTCTCGTGGCGGTTGCGATGAGCGGTTATCCCGCTTTTGTGCCTGCGGTTGCCGGTGGTCATCTCTTCTCTGATTGGAAGGTCCACCTCGGTTTTGCCGTTTTTTGCGATCGGCATTGTCCAGGGCCTTTACACTGAATTGTCCGGTAAGGTCTACATTCACCAGCTCTTCTTTGGGCTTACCGGTATTGACTTCTACGGCGCCCAGATCGTCAGGTATATTGTTTTGCTGATTGAGTTTTTTAATCTGTTTTACCCTTTCGATCAAAAGGGGATATTGTTTGTTGCTGTCCGGCAATACATACCACATCAGGTTTTTGAATATATCCTTCTTAATCAAAAGCGCCGTTCCTTTAGCCACTTGTAAGGTGTCTGCATTGTCGGGGAATTGCTGCAAAGCATCCAGGTAGGTGTCCAGTTCGTAGTTTAGACAGCATTTTAAGCGACCGCATTGACCGCTGAGTTTGCTTTGGTTGATGGATAAGTTCTGATAACGGGCCGCTGTCGTGTTGACGGATTTAAAATCGGTAAGCCAGGTAGAACAACAGAGTTCCCTGCCACAACTGCCGATACCACCGACTTTTCCGGCTTCCTGTCTTGCGCCGATCTGACGCATTTCCACTTTTACCCGAAATTCCGAAGCGAATATCTTAATGAGTTCACGAAAATCCACCCGGTCATCGGCGATATAGTAAAAAGTCGCTTTCCTTCCATCGGCCTGGATTTCGACTTGGGATACTTTCATGTCCAGTTTCAGTTGACGGGAAATCGCTCTTGAACGAATGACGGCCTCTTTTTCTCTTGCTTTATTTTGTTTGAGCAGGTCCAGATCGCGTTCGGAAGCACGCCGAAGTACCTTTTTCATATCGGGATGGTACTCGTCCACCGATTTTTTCTTCATTTGTATCCGGACCAATTCACCGGTTAGACTTACCTCACCCACATCAAATCCGCTTACACCTTCTACACTCACCGTCTCTCCCTTTTCAAAAATCTGAGTGGTGTTGTTGCGAAAAAAATCTTTGCGGCTACCCTGACTAAAACTTATTTCCACCACCCGACATTCGGTGGAAGGATCGTGAATCGGAAGATTGGCGAGCCAGTCATACACATTCATCCTGTTGCAACTCCCTGTACCACAGCTTCCGTGGCTTTGACATCCGCCTGGCTTACCATTGGCAGCAGTCCCACAATTAGAACATCCCATATATGTATTTATTAACGAGCAAAGTCGACAAATATACTCAATTCCTAGGTTAATACCGCTTCTTCCCTGGCTGCCAGGATATGATAGAGCCGGATGGTTAACGCGTGAAAGAGCATTTTTGCATGGGCATTGCGTTCAATGAAATAAATTGATTTATTTAACTCTTTAACAATGGCCTGTTGAGCGGCCAGATCTGTTGTTTTATTCAATCGATTGGCAAAATCTTTTTCTGTTTCCGGTAAATCTTCCGCCTCCCGATCCATCATCCGCAAGCGAATAGCTTGTTCAAGCAGGTGAATAAAGTACTGCAAAAACTGTTTTTGCTTTTCACGACCTATTCTGCTGATTTCGTCCACCCATTTCACCTGGGCAACCGGTCCGGTTTTCAAAATAGCGTTTAGCCATTCCCGAAGCAGACCCTGCCAGTCGTCCTGGGCATGTTGCAGCTGATTGAGCGCTTCCCGATAGTTTTGTTCGCAGACTGCCGCCAACTGCCTGGCTTGTTCAGGTGCAACCCCGGACCGAGAAACGAGCGCATCTTGAATTTCGGAGACCGAAGGCCGCGGCAGACGAATGATTTGAACCCGGGAAAGGATGGTAGGCAGTATCAATGATTCATTTTCAGATACCAGTAAGAATAAAGTATCCGCAGGAGGTTCCTCAATTAATTTCAGTAGACGGTTACCTTCATTGCCCAGATACTCAGGCATCCACATGATGAGAATCTTATAACCGCTTTCAAAACTTTTCAGACTGAGTTTCCTGTTGATCTCATGACATTCATGGGCCGTGATATTTCCCTGCTTATTACCAGGCTTATAGTCCTGCGGGTTGATATCTTTTTTGCCGTCTTCTGCCTGCTGAATAAACTGAAGCCAGTCAAAAATATTCCCGTAAGGAAAAAGAGAAATGAATTCTCTCCAGTCAGCAATAAAATCAGCACTTACCGGTTTATCCCCAGGTTTTTTGCTGACGACCGGATAGGAGTAGTGAATATCGGGATGAATCATCTGGGATGCCTTAATACAGGCCGGACAAATTCCACAACTTTCAGCTGGAAAATCATTTCCGAAACTCCGCTCAGATACGCGGTCGCAAACGATGTACTGTGAAAAAGCCAAAGCCAATGGCAGTCCCCCGGCCCCTTCCGGTGCTTGCACAAGGAGGGCATGACTCAACCGGTTGTGTTCAACTAGGTTGCGAAGCTTTGCCTTAATTTCCTGTTGGCCAATCACCTGACTGAATAACATCCGTCGGTGAAAATTTAATTGAGGTGAGACGTGATCTCGTCACTCATGGGTTTTATTTTGCTCGGGAAAACGGCTATGAGTTTCCCGTTTTCATCGATCAGGAATTTGGTAAAATTCCATTGAATGACCGGTGCAGGCGTTCCCATTTTAATGGCTTCTTCTGTCAGATATTTAAAAAGCGGGGTAGTATTGTCGCCGACTACGTCTACTTTGGCAGCCATCGGGAAAGTGACACCATAATTTTTCTTGCAAAATTCCTGGATTTCAGAGTTGGTACCGGGTTCCTGGCCTCCAAAATCATTGGCGGGAAATCCCACAATAACCAGTTTATCCTTATACTTATCATAGAGTTGTTCCAGGCCTTCGTACTGAGGAGTAAAACCACATTTGGAAGCGGTGTTGACAATCAGGATCTTTTTCCCTTTATAGGCAGAAAGATCGATGGTTCCACCACTGAGAGCAGGCACTTTAAAATCATACACGCTGGTGTTCAACATAAATAGAAATGGAATGATGAGTAATCGTAACATAAAATATATTTAACGAAGATTATCAATGTTTGCCTATCAAAGTTACGTGAAACGAGGCTTGAATCATTGCCTTTCATAGGAACCCAGATCCGGTTGCATAATCGGCCGGGGGTAGCCGAGCAGATCGATGGGGATCCCCAGCCCGATACCTAGGTTTAAAGCGGGCGAACCCGCCTGTAACTCAAAGTTGTATGCGTTTAGAGGCGGACCCACGGTATCGACAAATTGCGGATTGGTATTCAACCAGAGAAAACTGCTGTCTATATTGGAAGGATAGTTGAGTTGTTTGAGGATTGAATGATCAAATACTACATTAAAGACTGTATTGCCTTGTTTGGTAACAAGGGCTTCATCGGGAACACCCGCGCTTCCCCAAAAAATGCAGTCTACAAAATTCGCTGACAGGTCGCTGGTAAAAACCTGACTGCCGTCGTTGGCCGAATTCGAAAGGGTCAACACCGGCAGTTGATGAGAAATCAAGTTATTGGAATAGGAGACTACGGTACAGAATTCGAACCGGTATGTGCCGCCCAAACCCAGCACCAGGTTCTGACCACAATTGCTGATCAGACAATTAACAGCCTGTATGCTGGTTTGAATACCGAGAATACCTTCTTGAAGCGAGTTGGTGATGATACACTGATTTAATGTAAGTTTTGGATTCAGGTCTGAGCTGGGACCATCCACCTCCAGGCTGTGGTAGCCGTTCTGAATCAGGGCGTAGTTTAATAGATTGTGCTGGCTGCTCTGGCTGAATACGATTCCCGGCCAGGATCCCGGATAATTGGCATAAGGCAGATCGAGCCGGTCACCGGTAAAAATGACCTGATGGGATGCGCCAGAATCACCGGCGACTACCAGGCTTCCGTCGACATAAATCGGCGCATCGGCATGCATATATATATGCGTACCCGGCTCAATGGTGAGCGTGACATTGCTGTCGATCCGAAGTCCACCGTACAACACATAAGGCAGATCATTGGGCCAGCTGGTATTGGCTGTAATCACCTGGTTTTTCAAAAAATGGGCATTCTGTCCCCAGGCGCTCAATTTGATCACTTTATCCAGGCCATTGTAGTGGATGAGCAGGCTGTCTTGCAGTAAAAATGCCGTCGGCGCAGCGCCCGGTTTGATATAGACGGTCACAAAAATATAGAGGCTGTCACTGGCCTGGATGTTGAGATTGGATACCGCCGGTCCAGGCGTGCCGTCGACATTGATGATAAAAGGGGAACCCACCCCTCCGGCCAGGGTAATGGAAGAAATGCCGATGGCCTGGCTATTGGGGTTTATAAGCTTAATCTGTTGGGTTATAGTGCCTACGGAAGTGAAAACTGTGTCGAAATAAAGGGAATCCGTTGAGGAGAATAGAACGGCATTTCCATTCTGTATGGACTGTTTTTGGCAGGAATTCAGCAGAAAGACGGCCAGGATCCAAAAAACTAATACACTGCGCATGCAAGACAAAAGTAGTGGGCTTAACCCTCAAAGCCTAACCCATCTCCTTTTTTGATTGAATCCGGCAAAATCCCCATCTGGGTGGCTTGCAGCGGTCGGGACCATATTTAAAAAACCAGGCGGAACAGGCAGGGATCTCCGGGGTGAAATGAAGACAGGAAGAAGTCCGCCGCCGAGTCCAGGGAACCAAGTGGCTCGGACTTTGAAATCCAATGATGGGGGCTGGCCTTGGAATGATCATTTTTCAAGGGCGGAACGAGACCATTTCCCAAGCGCTTATCTAGAGCGCATGTTATCGGCAGGTATCAAAAATTTTGAAGAGTGAAATATTTTATTTTCTGTTTTTAACGAAGGTTATTTTTTATTTGTGCGTGTATTTCTATTCTTTCCCCCAAGTGATTGAAGGATGTCTTTGTTTTTCAAAACAAATGGATCGTTTGGATCTTCGATTCCTTCCATTGCCGGCCTATCGGCTGATTTTCCTTGATTGAATAAAACCCAGCGTTGACCGAATGCCCGGGAAGACTCATCGGCCACCGGATGATTCATCCGGGCAGCGGCGCGGGTAAATGAGTCTAAAAAAATCTTCTCCCATGAGAAATTTCTTTACTTGCTATTTAAGACGATCATTCTGTTGTGCCGGCCGGATTTTTGCAGACACGCTATTGCATGTAAAAAATGGAAGGCTTAAAAAAAATGGGGGGATGAGATATATCGAGCGCTTCCAAAAATATTGTGCGTTTGAAAAAGGGAGAGTCAAACTCAAAACAAATATTTATATACTTCTTCCACCGTACCCACAGGAACGATTTCAATCTGATGGGCATTATTTTTTAACCCTTTCTGATTATATTTTGAGACGAAGATTTTACTAAATCCCAATTTCTCTGCTTCACCGATACGCTGGTTTATCCGGTTCACAGCACGAATCTCTCCACTGAGTCCCACTTCACCCGCGAAACAACTGTCGGCTTCAATCGGCTTGTCTTCAAACGAGCTCAACAAGGCACAAAGAACAGCCAGATCGATGGATGGATCTTCCACTTTTAGGCCTCCGGCAATATTTAAAAAAACATCTTTTACACCAAAATGAAACCCTCCTCTTTTTTCCAGCACTGCCAGCAGAAGTTGGAGTCGGCGAAGATCAAATCCGCTGACCGTTCGTTGTGGTGTTCCATATACTGCTGTGGTCACGAGCGCTTGCACCTCAATCAACAGAGGCCGCTGCCCTTCTATGCTTGCGGCGATTGCGCTTCCGCTCAGTGGGAAGTCTTTTTGAGTAATTAGTATCTCACTGGGGTTGTTTACTTCCTGCATTCCTTCATCCGTCATTTCATAAATTCCCAATTCCGATGTACTGCCAAACCGATTTTTCAACGTGCGTAAAATGCGGTAGGTATGGTGGCGATCGCCTTCGAATTGTAAGACCGTATCCACCATATGTTCGAGTATTTTCGGACCCGCGATATTTCCATCTTTGGTAATATGTCCAATCAGAAATATCGGGGTGCCGGTTTCTTTCGCGAAGCGTTGAAACTCTGCAGCGCTTTCGCGGATTTGCGAAATAGTGCCAGGTGCCGACTCGATATAAGATGATTGAATGGTTTGGATAGAATCAACAATAACAACCTGCGGTTTCAATTTTTTTATTTCCTGAAAGATGGCTTGTGTGGAAGTTTCCGTAAGCAGAAAAAAATTGTCGGTCTCGGTCATCAAAGGGCTGTTGCGGATTTTCAACCGGTCGGCCCGCATGCGAATTTGTTGTTCGCTTTCTTCTCCGCTGACATATAAGGTTGTGACGTTTCTCAACATCAAACCGATTTGAAGAAACAAAGTGCTTTTGCCGATTCCAGGTTCACCGGCTACAAGAATCAGACTGCCGCATACGATTCCACCGCCGAGAACGCGGTTTAGTTCCGTATCAGGTGTTATAATTCTTTTTTCTTCACCACTGATGACTTCATGAATGGAAATGGTTTTGATTTCTTTTTTATCGGAAAATTTTTTCCAACCCGATTCGCCCAATCGATCATCTTTGGTGATGACTTCTTCCGTGAAAGTGTTCCATTGTTCGCAAGAGGGACATTTACCCAGCCATTTTGCACTTTCATAGCCGCAATTGTTACAGAAGAAAGCGGTTTTGATTTTGCTCATCGTTAAAGTTAACGGCAGAATGACATAAAAGTAAAAAGGCCGGCTACGAGAGCCGACCTTTTACTTACTAACCCATTAAATTCTTCCACTAAATTACAAAATCAGGTCACATAACAAAATAAATTTTTCTTCCTGTTAATAACTTTCGTAATAAAAATAGAAGTTGAATTCTTTTCATATTTAATTTGTAACGCATTGATTATTATGTACTTGTTGAGGTTTTTTTTATTGAGCATCAAAGCTAAACGGCTGAAAATGAGGCTTGAAAAAACGTCTAAAATTCACAATTTCCCACATCCGGAACGATTGGGAAAAATTAACTCATATTATAAATAAACCATATGTAAAAGGGGCAAAAAAGGGGGGTAGAAATGGGGTTAAAGCTTGATTTCTTCTTCCTGTTTATCAAAAAAATGGAACTCCGTCATGTGGTAGTTGTTGTTGGCCTGAATCCGGATGGCTTGTTTGTATTTGCGCCGCCATTTCCATTTTTTGCTCGAAAACCAGCCTCCTTTGGTTAGGTAGGCATGCATAATGGGGTGCACGGTGAGGATCAGATCCTTGTGTTGATGATTTAAGAGATAACTGAGATTTTTCTCAATTTCATCTTCCAGGATCAGGGCAGAGGATATTTTTCCAGTGCCGTTACAGGTTGGACAGATTTCCTGGGTATTGATGGTTATTTCCGGCTTCATTCGTTGCCGGGTGATCTGCATCAGCCCGAACTTGGAAATAGGCAATACGGCGTGTTTTGCCCGGTCTGTACGCATAAAGCCCTCCATGGCCTCTACCAGCTTCCGCTTATTATCAGGAAGCTTCATATCGATAAAGTCGGCTACAATGATGCCTCCGAGGTCCCGGAGTCGGAGCTGACGGGCAATTTCTTCGGCCGCCTCAAGGTTGGTTTCCAGGGCGTTTTGTTCCTGGTTGTTGCTCACGCTTTTGTAACCGCTGTTCACGTCGATGACATGCAAGGCCTCGGTGTGTTCAACAATCAGGTATGCTCCGCTGGGTAGGTTTACGGTTTTCCCAAAAGCGGCTTTTACCTGCTTGGTAATGCCAAAATGATCAAAAATCGGAGAACCATTATTATAATAGGAAACAATATCGATTTTATCGGCGGCAATGCGTTGTATATAGGTTTTGGTGTCGTTGAAGAGGTTCTTGTCGTTGACGACGATTTTATTGAAGTCTTCATTGAGCAGGTCCCGGAGCATACTGGTGGTCTTGGTCTGCTCGCTAAGTATTTTTGCGGGTGCCACGGCGCCAATCAGATTATGCTGGATCAGTTTCCAGGTAGCCACCAGATCGGTCAGATCCTCATGCAGTTCTGCAGTATTTTTTCCTTCTGCTGCGGTACGAACAATTACCCCGAAATTTTTTGGCTTGATGGCTTCGACAATTTTCTGAAGCCTTTTTCTTTCATCAGAAGAGTGAATCTTTCTGGAGACGGCGACGATATCGTTGAATGGCGTGATCACTACAAATCGTCCAGGCAATGAAATTTCACAACTCAGCCTGGGTCCTTTGGCAGCGATCGGTTCTTTCAGGATCTGTACCAGGATATGTGGTTTGCCGCTCAGTACTTCATTGATCTTGCCGGTTTTGACAATTTCGGGTTCAACAGTGAAACTGCCGAAATCAAATTCGTTGTCTTTGGAAGCCTGCATGCTCTGCTGGGTGAACTTGAGCAGGGAACGGGCGTATGGACTCAGATCGGTATAATGGAGAAAAGCGTCTTTTTCAAATCCAACGTCTACAAAAGCGGCGTTCAAACCAGGAATTAGTTTTTTGACCTTGCCCAAATACAAATCTCCTACGGCAAAACTGGCATCAGTTTTTTCATGGTGTAATTCCACCAGCTTTTTGTCTTCCAGCAGGGCTATTTCAACTCCCTGAGGGGCTGCATTGATGATCAGTTCCTTATTCAATGTTATTGTAACATTTACTGCGTATCTAAATTTATCTACACAAAGGAATCGAAATGCTGAAGGAGATCTGTTAACAACTTGTACGAATGCAGGTAAGCATGGTAAGCGTTAGCATATAATTGATTTCAGCAGAACAAGGCCGGGGTTCCCGGCCGGAGTGCGTTTATTTGTTCTTTTTCTTATGACGATTCTTACGCAATCTTTTCTTTCTCTTATGGGTCGCAATTTTATGTCGCTTCCTTTTTTTACCACAAGGCATCGATAATTTCTTTTTTGTTAACGAATAATTTCTGTCTGAGTTCCTTTGAGCGTTTATTTTAAAGACCCTAACCGTTCTTTGATCGCTGTGATCAGTTCTGAGTTATTGGTCAGCTTAATGCCTTGTCCATACCAAATTTTTGCGGCGGCCGTATTTCCGGATTTTTCATAGGCTTCTGCGAGACTCAATACCGCTTCCAAATTACCCGGATCATAATACACCACCTTTAAAAGCCTTGGAATGGCTTTATCGTATTGTCCCGATTCAATTCCCCCCAAGCCCAGCATCAACTGAGCATACATGTTGAGCGAATCCTTTTGGATCACGGCCAGAATGCTCTGGACTCCTTTCATCACCTCCATCGGCTCCCCTGTACCTCCAAATATATAGGTGGCCCCCAAACCAATTTTAGTAGAATCATTGTCGGGGTTGAGCTGTGCTGCCCTTTCAAAGAGATCCCGGCTTTCCCCCGCCATCCAGCTCCTCAACGCCGGATTATCCTGACTCCGCAGGGTGTTCAAAAATAATTGGGCTGCAAAAGTGAGACTTTTTTCAGAATTTTCCAATTTTGCCAGCTCTCCTGTGTAATAAGCATAGGCTAGAAAGCCATTTTCCACCGAATCTTTCCAATATAGGGCGAGTTCCCGATCGGCTTCTATTTGCTGATCCCTCACATTACCCCGTATGACGGAATTTTCCAATCTGTTAACCGTGGCCAGTTGCTGGGGAGTTAGTTTTGATTTATCAGCATCGAGAATCGTCTTGATATCAATCGATTGGGAAATGCGGGCGGTAGAATCGCCAGATGCCGATTTTTTTAAACGAGGGACAGTATTTCCGAAAAAATAAAAAACAATGAGGACAACCATTCCGATTCCGGCTACCAAGGCTTGCTGTTTCTTCACATCAGGCTTTTATCCGGCAAAATTACATCTCTTCGTCAGGGTTTGGCTGATTATCCTGAATTGACTGAAGTTTTTTCACTTCCGCCACAAATTCTTTGGCCGGCTTGAAGGAGGGAATAAAGTGTTCAGGTATGTGAACGGCAATATTTTTTTTGATATTCCGGCCGATTTTTGCAGCTCTCTTTTTTGTTATAAAGCTGCCAAATCCGCGGATATAAATATTTTCTCCTTTTGCCAACGTGTCTTTTACTTCTTTAAACATGGTTTCCAACGTAACAAGTACGTCTACCTTAGGTATACCTGTTTTATCCGAAATTTGATTAACGAGGTCTGCCTTTCTCATGGCGAAATTGTTTTATAAGTTTCTGATTTTAAATATATAACAAAAAAATTAATTCACAACTATTTGTAAAAAATTGAGCCCGCCCTCTATACGCCTATTTTCTAATCCCTTGCAGGTCAACATTTTATAAGTTACTGATTATCAGCAGTATAAATTATTGGTTGGTATGTTTTATTTTGAGTCAGATGAAAATTGATTTTGGAAAAAAATTATTGGAATGGAACCGTCTTCACAACAAACGGAAGATGCCTTGGAAGGGTGAGCCCGATCCCTATAGGATCTGGTTGAGTGAAATTATCTTACAGCAAACCCGGGTGGAACAGGGCATTGCCTACTATGAAAAATTTATTTCCGTTTTTCCCACCATATGGGAACTGGCCCACGCTTCTGAAAAAGAAATATTCAAGTGCTGGGAAGGTCTCGGTTATTATAGCCGGTGCAGAAACCTCGTGACGACAGCCCGGATCATCGCCACCCAATACAACGGCATCTTTCCTTCTCGTTATGATGAAATCCTTGCCTTGCCTGGCATCGGCCCTTATACAGCCGCGGCCATTGCGTCATTTGCTTTTGGATTGCCTCATGCGGTCGTGGATGGAAATGTTGAAAGAGTCATAGCGAGATATTTTGGAATCAACGCCATGGCGGGTTCCGGTACCGGAAAGAAGCTGTTCACGACCATGGCTACCGAATTGTTGGATAAAAAAAATCCAGCCCGTTATAACCAGGCAATTATGGATTTTGGTGCAACGATCTGCAAACCACAAAATCCGCTTTGCACCCATTGTGTACAATCCAAATACTGTCAGGCTTTTCTGCTGGGCCGAACCCATGAACTTCCTCGCAAAAAGACGCCTGTTTCAAAGAAAAAAAGATGGTTATATTATTTCATCGTAGAAGCAGGAACCGATCAGTTCTGGATCCGGGAACGGAGAGGAAACGATATCTGGGAACACCTCTATGAATTTGTCTTGTGGGAAACTGGGAAAATATTACCTCAGGAGGATTTACTCGATTCTTCTTTTTACCGGGACCATTTCGCCGACCAAGGCTTTGAGACACAGCATATTTCCCGTTCCTATAACCAAAAC
>JABDAN010000015.1 GCA_013289175.1 Bacteroidota bacterium | reverse complement strand
TCCCCTGATTTTTTTTCAGGGCAGGTATTCAATAATTTCCGTGCTGTCGTTGTTCCGCACTACGATATAAGCGTCTTTCTGCTGAATTTTAATTTTGCGAATGTGCCGGGTTTGACCTTTTAATATAATCCCGTTGATCAGGTCTGCCGAAAATTTTCCGCTCCCTTTGTTTAATAAAACGGTTCCATAGTCGGCATCGTTGCGACCCATCTGAATGTTGTTGTCATAATAATTTCCAACCAGGATAATATCCGGAAGACTGTCCCGGTTGGCATCCACGACCACCGCGTCCCGAAAAGAGCTGAACTGCGCTTTCCAGGGAAGGGCTTCGGTTGAAAAATTCAGGTTGCCCTGGTTTATTAAAACGGCATTGGCAAAATAATTGGCTTCCAGCACCTGGGCATTTTTAATCTTATCCGACCCCACCAGTTCCTGCAGCGATGCTTTGGCAAAATCCTGGGCATACAAATATTTTTTCTTAAGAACCGGCATTTGTTTTTGCAATTCGTCTTTGGTGGCAAAAGGAATTTCCTTCCCGTTTAAATAGTAGGTCAGCAATTGTTCTTTTTTTCCGTTGTCGTCAAAATCATTGTAATACAAACGGACTGGTTCCTGCGCAGATGCCTTCAGCCGGCTGTTCAAACCCAGGTTTCCCGCAATAAAATCGATCTTACCATCCTGGTTGATATCGCAAGGGATAACAAAATTCCACCATCCCTTTTTATCCGATAAAACTTTCTTGGTAAATGTTCCCTGGTTGTTGATGAAGGCTATGATCCCTCCCCACTCGAGGCTAAGGACAAGATCGGAGTCTCCGTCCTTATCCAGATCCACCCAACAGGCGTGGGTAACAAATCCGACATCACTGAGTCCAGTGGCCTTCGAAGAACTGACGTCGACAAATTTTCCGTGTTTGTCATTTTCCAGTAAATATGATTTCGGTATGCTGCCATAGTCCCAGGGAACAGAGCGGCCACCGATAAATAAATCAGGATATCCGTCTCCGTTAAAATCGCAGGCCACTACGCAGGATGCATTTACAAATAAATTACCAAAAGCATCCGGGGCTTTGGTGAATATGCCCTTCCCGTTGTTCAGGTAGACCCGGGGCGTCAGGTATTTGTCGGTTCCATAATATTCGTTGCCTCCGCTGGCAAGGATCAGATCAGGATATCCGTCCTGATTGACATCGGCCATGGTGGCGTCTACATTTTCGTAGGTGCTGTCGCTTTCGATATCGGGCTGGTTGGTCTTAATAAACCTTCCCGATTTGTCCTGTAAATAGACCACACTTTTCTTGCGTTTGGAAGAACCGATAAAAACATCGTCCAGTCCATCCTTGTTAAAATCTCCCACCAGGAGTGCGGGTCCTTCCGTGGAGACCATGTGGGGGATCAAAGGCTCCCGGTCAAACTCATGAAAGTCGTTTTCTTCGTGTGCATGAAGCAGCTGGGTTCCGGCTGTGATGTTCACCATGGGCCGGGATGGATTCTTCAGGAAATTTTTAATCTTGCCATAGTCAAATGCGGGCAGGCCCTTGGAATAAGCAAACTGTACCCATGGTTTTTTTGAGTCCAGCAAGATGGGCTGATAGCTGTTGTCGGGCCAAATCAGAAAAGCGGAATCCACTTTGGTCCCGTCCAGTCCGATGTGGACCGGTTCTTCACTACTGGACATAAATCCGCGGACCGGATATTTTTCATAGGTCCGGATCTGGCCCTGTACAAAGAGAACAAACTTGGATCCAAGCGCATTGATATTTTGGGAAGGTCCCTTTAGTTTGATTTCCACAAAGGCCCTGGTTCCACTGTCGTTGCAGGTATTTTTATAGATCACGGCCGGATCATCGATGTTGTTGACGACGATGTCCAGGTCCCCGTCGTTGTCAAAATCCCCGTAGGCCGCTCCATTGGAAAAAGAACTGGGATTGTTGGCAATATCTTCTCCGCGGTCATCGAATTTCATCTCACCAGTATTGAGAAAAAATTTATTGGGTAACTTGATTTCAGGAAATTTTTCTATCAGCTTCATGCTGTTCGAACCACCCCCTTCTTTTGGCTGGATTTCATTGAGCACATCTGCGTCGGCCGCGAAATTGATGACGTCGATATCGTTGAGCCGCCTGGGTATGCCATGAGAAATAAACAAATCTTTTTTGCCATCGTTGTCAAAATCCATCCACAGCGGTGACCAGGACCAATCTGTGGCGGCGACGCCGGCATAAAGTCCAATTTCACTGAACTGACCATTGCCCCGGTTAAACTGCAGATTGTTCCGGGTATATTGGTAATTGTATCCCAGTCCGATTTTCATGTTAAAAATATCCAGGGTGTTTTCCGCCTCCGATCGTTTTAAGATATAGGGATCTGCAGAAAGCATATCCATGGAAATGATATCGGGCAAGCCGTCGTTGTTGGCATCGGCCACATCCACTCCCATAGTGTACTGACTGGTGTGCATCAGGTGGTCATTGAGTTCATCCTTGAATGTCCCGTTGTGTTGATTGATATAGAGGTAGTCGTTCTCGTGAAAATCATTTCCGACATACAGGTCCGGATAGCCATCCAGGTCAATATCGGTTGCCGTAATCCCCAACCCATAACCGATGGCCGAGCTGTGGATACCGGAAGATTTGGTCACGTCGGTGAATTTCCCATTCCCGTCGTTTCTGAAAAGCCTATCGCCGGAGCCCGGAGTATAGGTAAGCAGGTTCTCGGCGCGGGGTCCGTAATTCCCGTTTTGAAGATGGGCATGATTGAGCAAATACATGTCCAGGTCTCCATCCATATCGTAATCAAAAAAAACGGCCTGGGTGCTATAACCTGAAAAATCCAGGCCGTAGGCGGCGGCCTCATCTTCATAGTAGGGAACGCCGTTTTTATCGATCCCCTTACAGATCAGCAGCTCATTGTGTCCCCGGAGTGAATGACGGTTGTCAACCCGGCAAATATAAATATCAAGCAGTCCGTCGTTGTTGATGTCTATAACCGACACCCCGGTCGACCAGCTCGAATCGTAAGGAATTTTCGCTTCCTCGCTCACATCTTTGAAGACCATTCCTCCCTGGTTGAGAAATAATTTATTCCTGGATTGATTGGCTGCAAAAAAAATATCCAGCTTACCGTCGTTGTTAAAATCTCCTACGCCCACACCCCCGCCATTGTAGTAATACATGTAGTCAAATACATTGAAGGCTTCCGTTGGGGTGAGCTTATTGACAAAATTTAATCCTGTTTCACCGGCCGCCAGAGCTACGAAAGATTCTTTTCCCTTTTCTTTCTCTGGTTGACAGGAAACAAAAGCGATCATCCACCATAAAAGCACCGGCACATGGATCGTGCCTTTGCGGATTGGGTTCATGGTGAAGAAAGGTTAAATGATTTTTTGAATGTATTGTCTAGGCGGTAGAGTACGGGATATTCATCATTTTGTAGAAATAACAAATCCGTTCCCTTCGCTGTATTGATCCAGGCAATGTCCCTGATCTGGCCACGCAGCTCAAGACCTGAACGGTTTGGACCCACCCATGTGAAAACACCTTTGCCGTTGTTGAGCAGAATATGACCGAAGCTTTGGTCAAGTCTGCCGAATTGCGGGAGGAATCCAAAATCGTTTCCTCCGGCGACGATATCGGTTTTTCCGTCTCCGTCCAGATCACCCGTGCGCAGGGAATTTAATGAAGAGAGCTGCACCATCTGGGGTAATTTCTGGATAGCAAATTGCCCGTTCCCCAGATTGATCGCCACGATGGAAGAACAGTAATTAAATTTTTTTACCAGGGCTTTGTTCAACAGCTCCGGGGAAAAAAGATCCTGAATCGATCTTTTGGCAAAATCACTGTTTTTCAGATTTTGTTTTTTTAGGGAAGGCAACTGAATTTCCATTTCATGTTTTAAAAAGACCGGCATGTCTTTTCCGTCAATGGTTTGTGTCAGGACAATATCCGGGATTTGATTTTGGTCAAAATCATTGATCCATAGTTTTACGGGGTTGGCGGAGTCGGGATGCAGATAAAAATTTTCGCCAATATTACCCAAGATCAAATCCGGTTTCCCATCGCCGTTTACATCGGCCGCCACAAGGGTTTGCCACCAACCGGAGAAGGCATTCAGATTGGAGGGTATCTCCTCAAAGTGATCGGTGTGATAGGAAAATATTCTGGGTGCCATCCATTCTCCGGCAATGACCAGTTGCTTCTTTCCACTGCCTAGGATATCCGTCCAGGCAGCACCCGTGACCATGCCAATGTTGGCGATCTGAGGATTTTTAGTTTTTGCGATATCAGTAAAATGACCTTTGCCATCGTTGACAAATAAAAAACTCCGGGGAGAAAGTCCATAAGACCGGGGTATACTTCTGCCTCCGATAAACAGATCCTCAAATCCATCCTGATTAAAATCATAAGCAATGGCAACCGCGGTATTCATGCCGTCGTTGTTTGGAGGGAAAGCATTGGGATCTAGCGTGAAATTTCCCTTTCCGTCATTTTTAAATAACCGAAACTGCATCTGCCTTGTATAAGGCTGGCTGTTGTTTCCCCCTGGACCGACGAAGAGATCCAGATCTCCGTCCCGGTCGGCATCAAAAAAAAGCACAGCTTCGTCTTCATAGTCCGAAGACTGATCAAAGGCAGGCTCTGCCTTCTTTATAAAAGTTCCGGTGGCCGTTTGCAAATAAAGTTGCCCCGGATGATCCTTTGTGCCTCCGATATACACATCGGGTAATCCGTCTCCGTTCACATCACCCACCGCAGCCTTGGGACCTTCCCGCGATAACATTTTGGGTAGATTGTGCTCATAATAAAAATCAATGTTGTCGTCTTCCTGGTGTTTGTCAAAACTGCTTTTCACCCGTTTGAGTAGCCACTGCGTGGAATCCGATTTCGTCCATGTACGCATCAGGTTTTTTTCATCATCCTGCTGAATCGTATCGGTTTTGTTGATTTCCGGGTGAATGAATTTGGAATAGGAGCGGTCAGGCCAGACGATGACCATCGAATCCACTTCCGTCAATTTGCCCAGGCCGATGATCTGTTTGTTGTCCATACAGGATTGAAAACCCCTGCTGGGTATCACTTCCCGGGTAAAGATCTGATGGTTGGCATAGACTTCAATTTTGCTGCCGACTGCAAAGGTGTTTTTATTTTTTCCTTTTAAAAATACGCCCAGGTAGTTGTTGCCGTTGATCTCCCGGGAATTATTTTTATAAATGAACGCGGGACCGTTTTCATTGTTGATCACCAGATCCAGGTCGCCGTCATTATCCAGGTCTCCGTAGGCAGCGCCATTGGAAAAAGAGGCCTGGGTAAATCCCCAGCTCACCCCCACATCAGAAAAACGCAGGTTTCCCATGTTCCTGAATGCTTTATGGAGCATGGGAGTAACCGGTACTTTCTTTAAGATCTGGTCCACCGCGAGTTTATTTCCATCGAGTACCATGTTTTGGACTACATCGTTGGCAAAATAATTCATGAAGTCCAGGTTGGTTACATCTTTGTTTACGCCGTTACAAACATAAATATCATTGTATCCGTCGTTGTCCATGTCAAACATCAGGGCACCCCAGCTCCAGTCGGTTGCAGAGACCCCGCTGTAGTTGGCGATGTCTAAAAATTTTCCATTGCCGTTGTTGAGCTGAAGGCAGTTCTTCATATACTGATAATAAAACCCGGCTTTGATTTTGGCATTGTACAGATCGAAGTTGTCAAAGGAACCCAGGGTTTTTAGGCGGTAGTCATCACCGGGCAACATATCGGTGGTAAAAATCTCCGGATAACCGTCGTTGTTGATATCGGCAATATCGGCTCCCATGGATGAAAAGCTGGTATGGCCAAACCAATCTTCCAGCTCATCTTTAAAGGTGCCGTTTTTCTGGTTGATGTACAGATAGTCCCGTTCATAGGAATCGTTGGAAACAAAAATATCAGGGTAGCCGTCGCCGTTGATATCACCCACTGAAACACCGAGTCCAAAACTGATGAGTGTGCCGTGGATTCCGGCCTGTTGGGTGACTTCTGTAAAATGGCCGTTGTCGTTTCTAAACAGGTGGTCGCCGCCTCCTTTTAAAAAATCCGAAACCGGCCATTGGGCATCGGGAAGGTCACGCCGGTTGGAATTGTTCAGCGTATTGACCGGTATCGGACTGTTGTTGATCATGAAACAATCCAGGTCCCCGTCGTTATCGTAATCAAAAAAAGAAACCTGGGTGGTATAGGCAGAAATATCCAGCCCATATTGGGCAGCCGACTCAGTGAAGGTTCCGTTGTGGTTGTTGATATAGAGTTTGTTTTTGCGGTGGCCGTCACTCATATGACCTGAATTGCAGACATAGATATCCAGCCAACCATCGTTGTTGATGTCTACAAATACCACTCCCGTGCTCCACATACTGTCCTGGCGGATGCCTGCCTGATCGGTAATGTCCTCAAATTTGAAATGGCCTTTGTTCAGGTAGAGCTTGTTGCTGCCCATATTGGAAGTCAAAAAGATATCCGGTAAACCATCGTTGTTGATGTCGCCGATGGCCACCCCCCCTCCATTGTAAAAATTCCGGAATAAAAAACTGTTGTCCAGTTTCCCATCTTTTACGGGATTCTGAAAGTCTACCCCCGTATGCTCCATCAGCTCAAACAAAGGAACTGCCTTATCCTTGTGGTTACAGGAACAACAAAAAAGCAGTACAAATGCTAGATGTTGAAAAATGCTGAGGCCTTTTATTCCTGGGCACTGGAATCTTTCCACTTTTAGGATTTTGATCATTTGTCGAGCCATTCCAAGGCTAAAATTGCAAAAGGCTATTATTTTCATAATAGCCTTTTGCAATTTCAAATATTAATCTGATTATCCTCTAATTATTCTGAATATACTTTAGTTAGCATATCCAGGATTTTGTATCAAATTAGGATTGGCGGCAAGTGCTGCACTGGCGATCGGATAAACCAGGTAGGTATCGCTCTGATCGGCCGTTTTGTAAGCCCAGGCGATCTTCCAAAGTCCAAAACGAATCAAGTCTGTTCTTCTAACAAATTCACCATACAGTTCCCGGCCTCTTTCAGCAAGCAGGGTAGTAGGATCGTATGTATTGGTTGGATTGGACAAAGCCATCGGTGCGGTCAAGGGATTGGCTCCTCTGGCGGCTCTCAGCTGGTTTACCAGTGACAGGGCAGTAGCATTGTCAGGAGAAGCCTGGCGCATCAACGCCTCCGCAACCATCAGCATCACATCTGGATAGCGGTAAAGCATCAGCCAGTTACCAGCGGTGCTGTAGCTCACAACACCTTGGGAATAATCCGGAGGATATTTCACTTCGCGGATCCCGGTAATTTCCAATGTAGTTGGATCATTTTCCAATAAATCGGGCGCCATCTGCGGCAGGAATACCAGCAGGTTGCCTTTTCTGTCATAGAGCTTCTGTCCGACTTCATTGTATTGTTGTCCGATCAAAAGTCCTGGTTTAACACCGGATTTGTCGGTACAGGTTGCATAAAACCGACCACCGATACGGGTATCTTTCAACAGCGTATCTGCTGCAGTTTCGGTAATGGGCTTATCATTTACAGCAAATGAATTGTAGAATTCAGCAATGGTAGCAAATCCATTCCAACCACCTTGCTGACCCAGGGGTGTATATTGATCATAATGGAGCGTAGGCCACCATTTACCCTGAATACCGGTGTTATTGGCTGCAACACCCGACTTGTTCGGACAAGCAAATATGCCTTCATGAACGGTCGTGTCGTTGCGGTTGTTGAAATTATCGAAATAGTTGTAAGCGAAAGAATATTTACCACTTTGAATGATCGAGTTGCCTATGGTAATAACCTGTTGCATGTCGGCATCATTAAAAGTAGGAGCAGCACGGTTATCGAAAGCTCCGCGGTTCAGGTAACATTTCATCAACAGCACTTTCGCTGCATCTGTGTTGGCTTTGCTTATCCCGTTTGTGGGATCCAAATCCGGCATAAGTGAGTTGACTTCGCTGATGATGAATTGAACGGCGCTGTCTCCACGGTATACCTTCGGTGCATTCAGGAGGTTGTCTCCCGGATTTCTGAAGGGATACTGACCAAACATATCCAACAATTGATACAAGGCGAGTGCCCGGATAAACCTGGCTTCTGCGATTTGTTCTTTAGAGGGATTAAAGGTCATGACGTTGGTCGCGTCAAAATTGATCTTATTCAGGTCATTCCATGAATTGATGAACAATTGTTCTCCGTCATCCACTGGCCAGTTATGATGATGGAAACTGATCCAGGCACCGTTATCTCCCCAGTCCGTCTTGCGGGTCGGTATTGCACCGATGTCACTGGAAACTTCTGCCAAGGGACTCACATCACCCGTCAGATTAGAATAGGGTCCGCCTACATCATTGTAGGCTGTCTGCAGGAACAAAGAGGCGTTGAAGGCCGCAGCTGCCTGTTCAGGCGTCAACGTACTGTTTAGTTGCTGATTCAGTTTAGTACACCCAACCACCGATCCAATAGCCAGTACCAAAGCTGCTATTTTCAAATTTTTATACCTTTTCATACATTAATTTTATTAAAGATCATTTTCATATTTAAAGTCCAAAGCTGAAACCAAAAGTGATAATTCTTGGTGTCGGATAAGGCAGATATTCCATACTTCTGGAAGGATAAGCGTTGATGCTCTTATCAATATTTACTTCTGGATCAAAACCTTGGAACTTAGTAATCACGAACAAATTAGAACCGCCTACGAACGCCTGGAAGTTCTTAACATACTGTCCGAGGTTTCCAAAAGCATAAGTCAATGTGGCGTTTCTCAATTTCAGGTAATTACCATTTTCTAAGTAGCGGGTAGATACCTGGGCTCCATCTCCGATGGATTCGCCGGTACCGAACTGGCTGGCTGAAACATTCTGGCCTTTAGAGAACTGCCCGATGTTGGTAATCGTATTGAGGGTGTTGTTGTAAATCATGAATCCTAAGGATCCGCCGGCATTCAGTGTCAATGTCCACTTCTTGTAAGTAAACGTATTGCTGAATCCATATATTTCGTGGGGGTTCGGATTGCCAGCAAATTGAGGTCCCTTGTTCGCAGAATCTACGATCTGGTTACCGCTCTTGTCAAAACCCTGGAATGGTTTCAGGTAGTAAACGTCCACGGTTTGGTTGTTGGCGATGGCTTCTGCAAATCCGCCGGATACACCGTTACCATCCACCTGACCAGTACGAATCAATGCCTGGTTGAAGTTCTTCAGGATATTGGTATTGTACGCAATATTGAATCCCAGGTTCCAGGTGAATTCCTTGTGGGAAATAACCGTTGCGTTGATGGAAAATTCAACACCCTGGTTGATGATATTGGCAGGCAGGTTAATGAAGAAAATGGAAGCCGGTGCTGGCTGGATTGCCGTACTCTGGAACAAAATGTCGGTAGTGTTCTTATTATAGTAGTCTACAGTACCGTTGATACGTCCATTGGCGAATCCGAAATCAATACCGATATCCCACATGGTTGTTTTTTCCCATTTCAGATCGGGGTTGGATACGTTGGTTTGTCCTGCATTATCATAAGCGCTGGAAGTGATCTGCGCCTGGGAGGCACCAGCAGGAAATTCCTGGTTACCCGTAATTCCCCAAGAACCTCTCAGATCCAATATGCTAAGAAAGCTATTGTTCTTCAAAAAGTCTTCATTGTTCAGTACCCATTTGGCTCCAAAGGACGGGAACACACCATACTTATTGTTAGAACCGAATTTGCTGGATCCATCATCTCTCACCGTAGCAGTCAGGTAGTACTTGTTGGCCAGGTTGAAATTAGCCCTGCCGAAGATAGACTGTATTTCTGCTGTCGGATCTTCATACTGAACGATCGGGAACGTGGTTGCTGCATTAACCAGGAAACTGGAGTACAGTACGTTCGTTCTGCTCTGCTGGGTCAGGTTGGTATTAAACCCTTTGCCGGATACGGTTTGGTTACCGTATGCTGTTTTCCAATATTCGTAACCACCAATCACTTCAAAGTGCAGATCTTTTGAAAGATCTGTCTTATAGGTCAGGGTATTGGTAAATTGTTGGGAAGTCAGGTGGGCAGAAGAAACGGCACCAAATCCGGTACCGGAAATTCCTTGAATTCCGTTCACCCATCCGTCCATGCTGGTATTGCGTGTACCCACTCCATTGTTGATCGCATATAAGAATTTATATTCCAAACCCTTTGCCAGCAACAGGCCGGCAGATATATTGGCTTGGACCACATTGACATCAGCAATATCGGTGTATGCATCGCTGACCGCCAGTGGATTGGGTACACCAAAGGTGTTGTTGGTGTTGTTGTTCCAAGTGCCATCCGGTTCAGTGAGTGCAACCGTTGGGTTCCAGTTCAGAGCCCAAGCCATCATGTTTCCACCCGCACCCGCTGTATTGGTTAACAGGGCGATGTTTTCAGTTGTATGACCTACGATGACATCAAAGTCAATGGCCAGGCGCTTGTCCAGGAATTTATATTGACCACCAAAATTTCCCAGGTAGCGGTCCAGGGAAGTTTTCTTCAAAAAACCATTGTATGCAGATCCGAGGAAAGATGCCCGATATCTGCCATTTTCACTGCCTCCGCTTAAAGCCAGGCTGTAATTCTGTGATAAGGTACTTTGGGTTACGGCTTTCATTGAGTTGGTAGAAAAGCCGGAATCCTGTTTCAGGTTGTTTGCGTTGGATTCTTGGATGAACTGGCTGGTGGTCAGTACATCGTAATTTTTCATGTATCCTGCGTTCACGCCGAAGCTGGTACCAAACTCCAATTTCGTTCCTTCAGATTGAGAACGCTTGGTGGTAATCATGATGATTCCGTTGGCACCACGAGATCCGTAAATGGCCGTTGCGGATGCATCTTTGAGCACATCCATGGTGGCGATATCATTGGGGTTGATATAAAGTAGGGGATTGGCTTCCGGTGTCTGACCGAAAGGAAGGCCGTTGGCACCCAGATTCAAACTGGGTCTGGCTGTTCTTCCGTCCAGGGCCACTCCATCAATTACATAAAGCGGGCCATCACTGGCGCGGATGGAGTTGTTACCTCTGATGATGACCGTTGTGACGGCACCGGGCTGTGCGGTGTTGTTGGTGATTTCCAAACCGGCTACTTTACTTTGCAGCAATTGATCCGGTGAAGTAATGGCACCTTTGTTAAAATCTTTCGCTTTGATGGAAGTAACAGATCCTGTTACATCCTGCCTGCGGGCAGTTCCATATCCAATTACCACCACGTCATTGAGTGACTGGGAAGCGGTAACCAAGGCAATACTTACTGTAGTTCTGTCTACAATACTTACTTCCTGTGGATTGTAACCGACGGAACTGACAAGAATCGTTCTGGCTGTCGTCGGAACAGATAAAGAATAATTTCCGCTGGCATCCGTGGTCGTCCCACCCTTACCACCTTTAACGGAAACGGTTGCACCTGCGACGGGTGAGCCTTTGTCATCAATAATTGTTCCGGTGATAACTTTTGTCTGGGAGAATGCTAATTGTGTTAAAGATACACATAGCAAGAGGACGGAGATCCTCTTAAGCAATCGTTTCATGGTCATAATCAATGGTTTAAGCAATTAAGCAGCTAAAATAGTATTTATTTAGCAGAATTTAACAATAATGTTAAAATAATTTACCACTAAAAAAATGCAGAATTAACTTGAATAACCATGTAGACAGTAAACATGAATTAAACGCTGCAAAGTCGATACAGGTTGCGTCAAAAATCCAGACGCATAAATTTTCTTCCTTCCCGCGTTTTGTATTTCTGATAATTGAACTGATAAAGTTTACCAGGACGGTGGGGAACATCAAATTCCAGTTCATTGGTGTCTTCGAGCACATCGAGTGAAAAAAACTTCTTTCGGAAGTTTCTTCTATCCAGTTTGATCCCTAAAATCGCTTCGTAGAGGTTTTGTAATTCACGCAGGGAAAATTTGCGAGGAAGCAGACTGAATCCGAGGGGATGTTCCTGCACCCGTTTTTGAAGCCATTCGTGACAGACATCTAAAATCTGCTGGTGGTCAAAGGCCATGTCCATCACCGGACTGAGTTTATGCCAGTGCAGTTCATTGTCCGTTTTTTGAAGACCGTGTTGTTTAATATTAATGAGGGAACAATAGGCGATGGTCACGACCCGGGCCGCCGGATGACGGTGTACCTCGCCAAAACTCATGACCTGTTCCAGGTACACATCATCCATCCCCGTCCGCTCTTTTAATATCCGGTATGCCGCTTCGTCCAGGTTTTCATCCCGGTGAACCAGGTCACCGAGCAGGGACCATTTCCCTTCAAACTGTTTTAGATCCGATTTGATCATCAGGAGTTTCAACTCGTTTTCATCGAACCCAAAAATTACACAATCAACTGAAATGCCGATCAGGCCGTCACTTTGCAGTTGTTTTAAAACGGCTTTGATATCCTTTTTCTTTGCCGGCTTTTCAGTACTCATACACGTAAATTTGTAATCGTCGACCGATTCGTTAAATATAATCCAGATCCTCTGAACTTTCACACCACTGCCCTATTATAGACAACATTATAGACAACAGTCCGGAAAAATAAGTTGTTAATATATAGTTATGTACAGCGCCGATCAAACCCGATCCTTACAGGAACTCAGTCAAAGCCTGCTCCAACGGTTGTCCCAGAAGGGGGTGACCTTAAAAGATTTGGCATCCATTCGCAAAGCCCTGGTCTTCCACGAATACCGGTATTATATACTAAACGATCCCCTGCTCACCGATTCAGAATACGACACCTTATATAAGGCGCTCGAAAAACTGGAATCCGAAAACCCCGATTCCGTAACAGCGGATTCTCCGACGCAACGCGTGGCCAAGTCCCTCACAAAAAGTTTTCCAACCGTCCGACACCTGGTTCCGATGCTCTCACTGGAAAATTCTTACAATGCGGAGGACCTGCTGGACTGGGATCGCAAAGCCCGGGAGTTGACCGGCCTGAAGGAATTGGAATATTGTGTTGAACCAAAATTTGACGGTGCCAGTATTTCCCTGATCTATGAAAACGACTTGCTGGTCCGGGGAGCGACGCGGGGAGACGGGGTGGAAGGCGATGAAATAACAACCAATATCCGGCAGATCCGGTCAGTACCCTTGTCAGCCGCTTTCTCCCGCTACGGAATAGAACAGATAGAAATCCGGGGTGAGGTCTTGATGAACAAGGAAAATTTTAAAAAATACAATCAACAGCTGGCGGAGCAACAGCTGGCACCGCTGGCCAATCCGAGAAATGCCGCCTCCGGTTCTTTGCGGATCAAAGATCCCGCAGAAGTCAGTCGAAGGAACCTGGAAGTATTTTTATACCATATCAGTTATTTTACCTCAACCGGCAAAAAATCTCCGAAAACACACAGCGATTCCTTGGAAATGCTCTGGGATCTGGGATTTAGAAGTCCCAAAAAAGAAAAAAAAGTTTTCCGAGGCATCCATTCCGTGGTCGATTACTGTGTGGCTTTCGAATCCGGGCGCGATGCGTTGCCTTACGAAATCGACGGCATGGTCATCAAAGTGAACGATTTTGCCCTGCAAGATGTCTTGGGCATGACCACCCACCATCCTCGCTGGGCCATTGCCTTTAAGTTCAAAGCCCGCCAGGCTACCAGCCGGTTGCTCAAAGTTGAATTCCAGGTCGGCCGCACAGGCAGTATCACTCCCGTTGCTAAAATTGAACCGGTACCCATCGGCGGGGTGAGCGTCGCATCGGTGTCTCTTTTTAATGAAGACGTGGTTCGACAGAAAGATCTACGAATAGGAGACCAGGTATTGGTGGAACGGGCAGGAGATGTCATTCCCTATATTGTAAAACCACTCAGTGAACTGAGAACAGGAAAAGAAAAGAAAATTGTTTTTCCCACCCACTGTCCGGCTTGCGGTGATGAGCTGGTGAAAGTACCCGACGAAGCGGTGCTGCGTTGTGTAAATATCAATTGCCCGGCCCAAGTGGTAGAAAGAATCATTCATTTTGTCAGCAAAGACGCCATGGACATCCGCAGCTTCGGTGCCGCCAATGTCTCAAAATTTTATGAATTGGGATTTCTCCCAGACGTTCCGGCCATCTATCAGCTTCCTTTCGACAAAATTGCCAAACTGGAGGGTTTTGGAGAAAAAAGTATTCAAAATCTCCGGGAAGCCATCGAAACCTCCAAAAAACAGCCCCTCCATCGGGTCATTTTTGGATTGGGAATACGCTACGTAGGAGAAACCACGGCCAAAACCCTGGCCAAGGCCGTCAGCTATCTTCCTGACTTTGCCCGTTTTAGCCCCGAAGAACTGCTTGCCATGGAAGATGTGGGTCCAAAAGTGGCCGGAAGCATCCAGCAATTTTTTGAGAATCATGACAATATCCATATGCTCGAGAAGCTGGAGGCTCTTGGCATCAACCTGCGGAATACTCGATCCGAAAGATCGGGATCCGGAAATCTGGATGGACAAAGTTTTCTGTTTACGGGTTCACTGAACGAACTGAAAAGAAGTGAGGCCGAAGCGATGGTGGAAGCCCAGGGGGGAAAAATTTTGGGTGGGGTAAGCAGCAAATTGAACTATTTGGTGGTCGGAGAAGAGGCGGGTTCTAAACTCGAGAAGGCTAAAAAGATCCCTTCCATAAAAATCCTGACGGAAAAGGAATTCCTCCGCTTTATGGGACAAGCGGCAGGGAACTAAAGTGGAGGAGCGATTGTTTTTTTGTAACTTTAGTAAAACCGAAGCCATGATAAAAAAAATTCCTGGCGAAACCTGGAAGCCCCTGATGTTTCCCGGTTGGAAGCTACTTCGCAAAAAGTATGGTCTCTCATCTACTGGCCGCGTAGCCAGTTACTACGAACACATCAATACGGATGGTAAATTACTGAAGGGTTCTGTGACGACCGGTTATAAAACGTTGAACTTGCATCGCCCGGGAAACAACGGCACCCTTTATCTGCACCGGGAAATCGCCCGGATGTTTGTAAAGAAAAAATCCTCGAAACAAAAATTTGTCATTCACCTCAACCACAATAAGACCGATAACTCGGTCAAAAACCTGAAATGGGTTAGCCTGGACGATATGATCCTTCACCAGCAGAAGAGCCCGGCCAAAGTAGCTTATAAGAAAATTCAATCCAGCCGGCCGGTGGGTTTAAAACTGACCGCTGCCCAGGTGAAGTCCATCAAAAAAATCCTCTCCAGCAACAACCGCCAGCTTACCATCAAAAAACTGGCGGACAAATACGGCGTCAGTGAAATGACCATGCACCGAATTAAGAGCGGCGAGAACTGGGGACGAGTTTGACAAAGACTTTGTAGTGCCTGGATCCGCACGCCCAAACCGCCTCTAGACTAACCCTTTTTCCAGCAGGTATTCAGCAATCTGAACCGCGTTGGTAGCCGCCCCTTTGCGCAGGTTGTCACTGACGATCCACATATTCAGTGTATTGGGTTGGGTTTCATCGCGCCTGAGTCGGCCCACAAATACTTCATCCCGGTTATGGGCATCTTTGGGCATGGGGTATTCCTGTTTGGCGGTATTGTCCACCACAACCACTCCCGGCGCTTTTTCCAATAAGGATTTTACCTCCCGGAGGTCAAAATCTCTTTCAAATTCTACATTCACGGCCTCACTGTGACCGCCGATCACAGGTATTCTGACCGTGGTAGACGTAACCCGTATCGTTTCGTCGCGCATGATTTTGCGTGTTTCGTGAACCATCTTCATTTCTTCCTTGGTATATCCGTTGTCAAGAAAAACATCAATTTGGGGAATGACATTCAGATCGATCGGGTATTTATAGGCCATATCTCCCTGGATCCCTTTGCGCTCATTCATCAGCTGGGTAACGGCCTTAACGCCGGTTCCAGTAACACTCTGGTAGGTACTTACGACAATCCTTTTGATTTTGTATTTTAAATGCAGGGGATTGAGTGCCACTACCATTTGAATCGTCGAACAGTTGGGATTGGCAATGATCTTGTCCTCCCGGGTCAGGGCATCGGCATTGAGTTCAGGAACCACCAGTTTTTTGGAAGGATCCATTCTCCAGGCGGAGGAATTGTCAATGACCGTAATACCGGCGGCAGCAAATTTTGGCGCCCATTCCAGGCTCGTGCTGCCTCCTGCAGAAAAAATGGCGATGGCTGGTTTGGCTGCGATCGCGTCGGTTGCACTGACCACGGTCCATTCCTTATTCTTAAAGAACAGTTTTTTACCGACGGACTTTTCAGAAGCAACAGGAATCAGTTCGGTAACCGGAAAATTTCTTTCAGCCAGTACTTCGAGCATTTTGGTACCCACCAATCCGGTGGCCCCGACAACAGCAACTTTCATTTTTTTTTACAGGTTTTAATTCATTAAAAAACAAAAAGCCTTCCCGGTGGGGAAGGCTCTATTATTTTGAATATACAAAATGTCAGGCACCTTCCCTGTTCCAGGGCTTCTTGGTGCTCTTCTTTGTATAGGATGTAATCTGTTTCATCGAACCACAAAAATAACCTTCCATTTTTTTTAAACCAAATTATTTTTGACAAACCTTTTTGAAACGAGCTGGTTTTCTTTCTTTGTTCTTGGATATCGCAGTCATTTTCTGCCAGCTTTCCAAAAGCAACTATATAAGAGAAATGTCAAAGTTTACCAGGTCAATGAATTGGCGAATCCGATCATCAATTTCCCGGCGATTGATTTCTTTCAGCCGTTCCGTACCAAATTTTTCCACGCAAAAAGAAGCCATTGCTGACCCGACAATGATCGCCGTCTTCATATTATTGAATGAAATATCTTTTGTCTTGGCGATATAACCCATAAATCCTCCAGCAAAAGTATCGCCGGCACCCGTTGGATCGAACACTTCTTCCAAAGGAAGGGCGGGTGCAAAGAAAACCTGGTTTCCATGAAAAAGCAAAGCGCCGTGTTCTCCTTTTTTTATGACCAGGAATTTCGGTCCCATCTGCATGATCACCCGGGCGGCTTTGACCAGGGAGTATTCACCGGAAAGTTCGCGCGCTTCCGTGTCGTTTACCATCAGCAGATCTACCATGGTGAGTACCAGTCTTAAGTCTTCGATGGCAGCGCTGATCCAGTAATTCATGGTATCCAGGGCGATCAAACGCGGACGGGTTTTCATTTGTTTAATCACGCTGATTTGTACAGCAGGATGCAGATTTCCAAGCAATAGGAATTCGGAATCCTGGTAGCTGTCCGGAATCTGAGGATTAAAATCTGCCAGCACATTGAGATCCGTCACCAGCGTATCGCGGGTATTCATATCCATGTGGTAGCGGCCACTCCAGAAAAATGATTTCTTGTCTTTTACTTTTTCCACGCCTTCAAAAGAAGCCCCTTTGGATTCCAGTAATTTTACTTCCTTGTCTTCAAAATCATTTCCAATAATACTGACCAGGTTCACGGGTTTCAGAAAATTAGCGGCGGCGTAGGCTGCATATACAGCGGCTCCGCCCACAATCCTATCTGTTTTGCCAAAGGGCGTTTCGATGGCATCATAGTCCATGCTACCAACACAAATAATGGACATAAAAGTATTATTATTTAGATTCCGGTAGGCCGGTAAAACGCTGCAAACCTACAGGATTTTGCCTTCTATAGGAAAAGGAATTTTACTAACGAGTGTTCGTTTTATCTTTGGGTCACATGGCTAAGATCCGAAGCAAAAAGAACAGCAGTAAAAAAGATGTGATCATTGAAAAAGCATCCAAACTTTTCCGGGAGAAGGGTTTCGGTGCTGCTTCCATGCGCGATCTGGCCGAGCACGTAGGCGTGGAAGCTGCCAGTCTTTACAATCATATCCAGTCGAAGTCTGAAATCCTCCAGGCTATCTGTTTCAAAGTGGCCAATGATTTCCTTTCTCATCTAGAGGCCGTTCAGTCTGCTCCTGAGTCGGCCCTGAAAAAAATGGAGCTCATCATTCGTTTTCATATCCGCATGATGATGGACCAGTATGAATACGTGTATATCTCAGATCATGAATGGAGGCATCTGCCCGAACCCTATTTGTCAAACTTTCTTAATCAGCGAAGAAATTACCGGCGCAGTCTCTCTGACCTCATTGCCCGGGGAATTGATCGCGGTGAAATGAAAAACATCGAACCTTATGTGGCGGTGCTGACCTTACTGTCGGCGATCAGTGGCATAGAGTCCTGGCATCGCTCCAGAAAAATAATTCCTCCCGATGTACTCGAGGACAACATGGTTAAATACCTCATTGAGGGATTAAAGAAATAATTGTGGCCAAACATTTTAGACCCCTGGAGATTGTAGACATAAGAAATGAAACCGCGGATTGCATTTCAGTTTCATTTCAGATTCCCCCAGAGTGGAAGGATGAATTTTTGTTTAAAGCTGGACAAAACATTACACTGCGCACCCAAATTGAAGGAGAGGAGGTTCGAAGATCGTATTCCATTTGCAGCAGTCCCTATGAAAATGAATTGCGTGTTGCCATCAAAAGGCAGGAATTGGGCCGCTTCTCTTCCTACGCCCACCAGCATTTTAAAGCAGCTCAGATGTTGGAAGTGATGGCTCCTACGGGTAATTTTTCTCTAAACTTAGCAGAGAAAAACAAAAAACACTATGTGGCTTTCGCGGCCGGCAGTGGCATCACGCCTGTTATTTCCCTATTAAAAACAGTATTGAAGGAAGAGCCAAGGAGCCGGTTCACGCTGATCTATGGAAATAAAACCCGTCATTCCGTCATTTTTAGGGAAGAACTATTGGCTTTAAAAAATGAATTCCCTGAACGCTTCCAGCTACTGATGCTCTTCAGCCAGGAGAAAATGGATGCGGCTGTTTTTGAAGGAAGGATCAGTGAAGAAAAATGTGAGATGATTTTCAAATCCATCCTGCCTTTAGATGATGATCAGGAATATTTGTTGTGCGGACCGGTCGAAATGATTTTCTCTATAAAAAACTGGTTGGAGAATCATCGAATCAACGAGAAAAGAATCCACTATGAGTTATTCTCAGACCCGGGAGAACGGGTTGTGTCCGCAAAAAAAATAGTCTCTGAAAAAATAGAGCCCACCGGCAAGATTAGTCAAGTTACCATACGGCTGGATGGTGCGTCCACTGAATTTCTGGTGCCCTTTGAAGGTCCGACGATCCTGGAAACAGCCATCAAGGCCGGTGCCGATCTTCCTTTCGCCTGCCGGGCCGGTGTTTGCGCAACCTGCCGCGCCAAACTCGTGAATGGCAGCGTGCACTTGGATCAAAATTACTCCCTGGCTGAAGAAGAGTTGGAACATGGATTCATTCTCGCCTGTCAGGCTCATCCGGCTTCTGATGCACTCACGATCGACTTTGATATCCGCTGATCATTGCCAGTGCCGTCCAACTCCTGTCTTTATTGCACTTCCACAACCTCGTAGGCGTTTTGTCCATTGTACAGAATCGGCTGGAAAAACGTGTTGTTGTATCTCAGATAAGTAATATCTCCATATTGCACCGTCTCGCATCCGCCGGGTAAATTATATACCACGGCTCCGGGAGGCGCACTCACTACCATGAAGCCATTGGGGGTATAGATATAAAAAACACCGCCAAAGTAATAATAGTTGGTGCCCGATACCGATATCGTTGAGTATCCGGTAGGCATAAACTGAATGGTTGAATTCAGTGGTGCCGGGACCACCTGGTAACCTCCATTGACGGGTTGATAATACACTCCCTGATAGTACCGGTATTGCATATTGTTGAATGCAATGATGGTAGCAGTAGCTGCAACGGCTGCAACAAAAAAACCAACCGGATGCCAGTAGGGATTGTATACATAGGGCCTGTAGGGATGGTAATAATAATGGTGATAGGTATAATAATTTCGTCCGCCATATACATAAGGTGGTCTGGTATAAACCGGAGGCGGTCTCCAACCCGGAGGCCGATAGGCAGCCGGTGGTGGAGGTGGTCGGTATCCTCCTCCATGTGGTGGTGGCGGACGATATCCTGATCCGCCTCCCTGCGGTGGACGCGGTGCGGGGGGACGGGGCGCAGGTGGACGTGTCACCGGCGGTTGCGGACTCGGTCGTGATATGGGTGGCTGAGGTGTTGGATGCGATGGATGTGTAATGGGGCGCGATGGTTGGGGTTGCGGTCTAGGTGCCGGTGAAGTCGGGTGTGATGGTTGCGGCTGGGGTCTGGGTGGCTGCGGATTGGGTCGAGGTGGGTGCGGTTGTGTGCTCGGGCGCGAGGCCGGCGCTGGTTGTTGCGGTCTGGGAGACTGTGTAGGTTGCTGCGCGAACATCGGGTTTAAAAAAAATCCGGGAAACGTAAAGAAAAACAACAGCCCCCCTATTTTGTTTTTCATCCTTTCCTTTTTTATGTGCCTACTTGAAATAAATAAAAACTAAATCTAAATTATTTTCTTAAAATATTTGCGATTATTATAACTAACAATCGTTAGTTTTTATCTCTATTAACCTGTAAATTGCAATATGCATGCCACGGAACAGGAATTATTTGATTCCAAGATCAGCCAGGAGATCCGGATCGAGCCGAAAGACTGGATGCCGGAGGAATACCGTAAAATGTTGATTCGGCAGATGTCACAACATGCGCACAGCGAAATTGTAGGGATGTTGCCTGAAGGAAACTGGATTACACGGGCGCCTTCTCTGCGCAGAAAAGCGACCTTGATCGCCAAAGTGCAAGACGAAGCAGGACACGGTCTTTATCTTTATTCAGCCACCGAAACCTTGGGCATTACCCGCGACGAAACCATAGAACAACTCCATGCGGGAAAAGCAAAATATTCTTCGATCTTTAATTATCCCACCCTCACCTGGGCGGACATTGGCGCCATCGGATGGCTGGTGGACGGAGCCGCGATTATGAATCAAGTGCCCCTTTGCCGTGCCTCTTATGGGCCCTATGCCCGGGCGATGATAAGAATCTGCAAAGAAGAAAGTTTTCATCAGCGGCAGGGCTTTGAAATTCTGCTGACCTTGAGCCGCGGCAGCGAGGCCCAGAGAGAAATGTGTCAGGACGCCATCAACCGGTGGTGGTGGCCTTCCCTGATGATGTTTGGGCCAAACGACGATGCTTCACCCAATTCACAACGCAGCATGCAATGGAAAATTAAACGATTTAGCAATGACGAGCTTCGGCAGAAGTTTGTAGACGTCTGTGTTGACCAGGCAAAAGTGCTTCACATGGATTTACCCGATAAGGACTTGAAATGGAATCCCGATTCGGGCCACTATGATTTTGGTGAAATCAATTGGGATGAATTTTATGAAGTATTAAAAGGCAACGGACCCTGTAATCATGAAAGGTTGGAAGCCCGAAAGAAAGCGCACGAGGAAGGTCGCTGGGTTCGGGAGGCGGCGGCGGCTTATGCCCGAAAAAAAAATCATAATCATGCCCTTATCTAAGATATATGGATCGCAAAACTGAACAGTGGCCGCTTTGGGAGGTATTCATCCGGGCCCGTCAGGGACTGGATCACAAACATGCCGGCAGCCTTTATGCAGCCGATGCGGCCATGGCCATTGAAAATGCCCGGGATGTTTACACCCGGCGAAATGAAGGCATCAGCATATGGGTGGTCGAAAGCAAATTTATTCATGCTTCCAATCCCGACGAGTCCGCATCCCTGTATGATCCTGCCAACGACAAGATATTCCGGCACCCCGGTTTTTACCACCTCCCCGATGAGTTGAAAAATATATAAAGATGGATCTGGTTTCGACCTTTGTCATTTACTGGGCAGACAACACCCTGATCCTGGGACACCGCAACAGCGAATGGACAGGACAAGGACCCATTCTGGAGCAGGATATCGCTTTATCCAATATTGCCTTGGACCTGATCGGACAGGCAAGAAATTTTTACCAGCTGGCAGCTGTAAGAATCAACCGGATTGACAAAAATCAGACCCTGACCGAAGACGACCTGGCGTATTTCAGGGATCCATCCGAATTCAGGAACCTGATTTTAGTGGAACAGGAAAATGGCGATTGGGCGAGAACCATCCTGCGTCAATTTTATTTCAGTTCCTACCAGTTCCTGCTCTATGAGGAACTGTTATCCAGCGCCGATAGGGATATCGCTGCCATTGCCGAAAAATCAATCAAAGAAACCCGTTATCACCTCAGGTGGAGCGCAGAGTGGGTCATGCGTCTGGGAGATGGGACCGAGGAAAGTCATGCAAGGATGCTGGATGCCATACAAATGCTCCATCCCTTTATCGGAGAAATCTTCACGGCGGCAGATTTTGAATATGAAGCGGCCGAAAAAGGCGTATGTCCGTTACCGGAAAAAATCAAATCGCGCTGGTATAAGGAAGTAAACAGTACTCTGGCCAGCGCTACCATTCCTGTTCTGTCCGCAGATAAAATATCTCCGAACGCACTGTCTGGGAAAAACGGCGTACATACAGAACAGTTAGAAGACTTGTTATCGGTCATGCAGATTCTGCCGAGAGCTTATCCTGGGGTGAGTTGGTAAATTAGATTATGAAAAGTAGGAAATCATAAATACGATCTCATTGAACACCGAGCAAATCATATCCATTTTGTCTGAAGTCAGGGATCCGGAAATTCCTGTCCTTAGTATTTCCGAGTTGGGGATTCTGCGCAGTGTTGAAATGACGGATAACAAAGTTTCCATATGCATTACCCCAACCTACAGTGGTTGTCCGGCTATGGAGACCATCCAGGAAGATATACACAGCGAACTGGCAAAACATGGAATCACTCAGGTTGAAATTACCCAGTCCCTCTCACCAGCATGGACAACCGAGTGGATGACTGACTCCGGAAAAAAGAAACTGCTTGAATTTGGCATCGCTCCACCTACTCCTCATGGCTGCTCACAAAACGGGAACGACCATCCGGCATATTGTCCTCACTGCCATTCCAGGAATTTGGAGTTGATCAGCCGATTCGGATCGACCGCCTGTAAAGCCTTATACCGTTGCCTGGATTGCCAGGAACCATTCGATTACTTTAAATGTCATTAAACCCCGATACCATGTCAGATATTTTACTGGAAATAAAAGACAATATTGCCCGCATTTCTCTAAATCGTCCGGAAAAACTTAATGCTTTTAACCGCCAGATGGCGCTCGAATTACAGGATCAACTCTTGGCCTGTGATGAAAATGAAACCGTTCACGCCGTGATACTCACGGGCGAAGGGCGCGCTTTTTGCTCCGGTCAGGATCTCACAGAATTTCCGGCGGACCAATTGCCGGATTTTGAAAAAGCCATCGATGAAAATTATAACCCGGTCATCCGGCTACTCAAAACAATCCGCAAACCCGTGCTGTGCGCAGTCAATGGAATAGCGGCGGGCGCCGGAGCCAATATTGCCCTGGCCTGTGACATTGTGATAGCGGTTAATTCAGCCAGTTTTGTTCAGGCTTTTTCAAAAATCGGATTGATTCCGGATTGCGGAGGCACTTTTTTCCTTCCGCGACTCATCGGATTGCAAAAAGCTACCGCACTCATGATGCTGGGTGATAAAATTTCTGCTGCGCAGGCCGAAGGAATGGGAATGATTTATGCCTGTTTTGAAGAAGAGGTTTTTATTGAAAAAACCAGGGAGATTGCTACGGTTCTTTCCAAACTCCCCACCATTGCCTTGATATTGACCCGGAAGGCACTCCTGGAATCTTCTACCAATGGCCTTGAAAAACAGCTGGAACTTGAAAAGAAGTTTCAGCAGAAAGCCGGTCATACCGAGGATTTTCGCGAGGGTGTAACAGCTTTTTTACAAAAAAGGACTCCCAGGTTTACCGGCAGATAGGAGCGATTTATAAAGCGGCGGATTCTTTGGTGTCCGTCATAATTTTTGTCATGGGTCGCACCGTTGCCCGGGTACTGTTGACAGATTTTTCCAACCCGACATATTCTTTCTGCAGTTCCAGGATCTGGGCATGATTATATACGATTTCTTTTCGGAGTTCCGATATTTTGAATTGTTTTTTCTTGAGCTGGCGACTTCTTAACAGATAACCGGCCACTCCAGCACCAGCAATCATAAAAAACAGATTCAGCACAGTCAGGGTAAATTCTAGGTTTAACATGGTTAAGGTTTATTGGTTGTATTGGTATATTTAATAATTTCTTCTATCCGACAAAGTTTTCCTTCCTGGTTCATTCCTTCCATCACTACCCGGAATTTATTACTGATATCGTTGTTATAAAAAACAAACCGCGTTTTATGATGGGTTTTATCCAGTCGGATTTCGGGATTCCAGTAAAGGGTTGACCGGAAATCCGACGCTTTGAAATCTGCTATCTTATCATAGTGCGGTTCATAATATTCCCGCACCGGTGTGTATCCGGTAATTACAGCAAATCCGGTTTTATTTTCCAGGATATTGCTTTGGTCCAAAGCCTGCCTGCTGGTAATGGCCAGTATCGGCAACCCCTTCTGATTGGGTTTTGGAAGGAACTTGATGTATAAAACTTCTTTCATGTTGACGGATTTTAGTTCATCCATCGCAATCGGGTTTCCATCCATGGTGACATTTACATTGTTGCGTTGTGCTGATGCGTATCCCGGATTGTAAGAAGTCAGCCTGCCATCGGGACTCGGCTGGTTTTCTTTGAGGGTCGCAGGGAAACGCAGATCCGCGAAATTGTCATAGAGATAGTGACCAACACTTTCTGAATTTCTTCCCAGGGAATCGGACTTCGGACTGACGACATAACTCATCGCCGTTGAAGGAATAGAATTGTCATGGGTTTCTATGATGTTGCCATTTAGTTCTTTTTCCAGTACTACTTCGGGCACTTTCACCCAGGAAAACGAAGGTTCATCTGCTTTGGCAGGGCTTAGGGCAGCCAGCAGATCCGCGTTTAAAAAGATCTGGCCGTTGCTGTTGAGTTTGCTGACATTATTGAATTTGTAAACAACCTGAACGGAGTCGTAAAAAAATAATCCGCCCTGGGAGAATTTCCCATGGCCGTCGACGGGTAGTTTTAAGACATGTTTTTTGCGGTCGCGTGAAATCAAGAGCATGGACATGGTATCTTGAGCGTCCAGACCGGTACTGAATTTGATCTCTCCTTTGATGGAAAGGAATCCGGGATCACGTGGATATTTGAGTTCAGGGAATTTTCCGGACACGACGGACTCCCAGTTGAATCTTCTCCAGCCATGGGTAAGCAAAAGGAGATTCAGGTGTTCGTTGATCTCCGGTGATTCCGGTGAATTGACCAGAAAAGAGGCCGCTTGGGGAATGAATCCTTTTAATTCACTGCTTATCAGTAGATCGGAATAAATATTGTTGCTGCTGTCGTATCCCAAACCCGCATCCGTTACAGAAACGGAGACATGGGTTACCAGATCATCGGGGATTTCTATTGAAATTTCGTTTCGACCCCTTTTGCTGAGGTTTACCAACTCATGTTTCATCTGAATTTTCGCATAGGGTTTCTGGTTGTTGATGAATACCACTCTTTCTGCTAATGGCGAGAGGTTTGCGTCCAGTGCCGTCAGTTGCAATACACCGCCCGAAAAGGAGCCGGCAGGTATGGTCGCCTCTGCCACATTATTTTGAAGGGTCAGGCTGGTCCGGTATACAACTTGTTGATGCATGGTTCCCACGACGACAATCTTGGTCAGGTTGGTTGCGTCAATGGATTTTTCCAATTTAAAATGCAGTTGTTCGTCGTTGTAAGGGTCCACATGCAATACCAATCCATTGGCTTTCGCATCTGGAATCGGGGTGTTGTGCAGCTCGCCCGTTTCATCCGTCCAGCTGGCGAAATAATGTTCTCCGTAGACGGGTTTAAAATGCAGGATTCCCATGCCGTTGTAAACGGAATAAAATGAATCCAGCATGGCGTTTTTTGAATCTTTGATCGCACCATGCACTGCGGCCGGCCTGTTGTGCTGGTCCAGGGCTTCAAAGGCGATGGCCGAAGAAACGCCGTTAATCAGATCTCCCCCTTCGGGATAAAAATGAATGGTCACCTGGGGTTTGTCGGGGGTGGGAACGGCTCCATCCACGGGCATCAGCACGGGAATATCTTTATTAAAGAGAAAATCATTGTCAAAATTCAGCATCCACTGCGTGTAGGACTTCACGTGCACGACGCCGTTTTTCACCCAGGCGGGAATTCTAAAATAGCTGCTGGCCCCTCCTTCTTTAACGGGTGATACGCTGTGCAGGAGCAAACGCCCATCGGCATCGGTCCAGTCAAAATAAATATTTTTGCTCAGTTCCGAAGGGGTGGCGCCGTTCAGGAGGTAGGCTTTCATCCACACGGTTTCACCGGGCAGGTAAGCATCTTTATCGAACTGAATATGAAGTTTTTCTTGTGGGAATCTGCTGTTATAGACACTGAGGGAAGAATCAAGGGACTGGCCTACAACATTTCCCCCGAGCAGGAAAAGGGCACATAGCAGAAGGATCAGTCGGTTCATATCAAGGGATTGGATTTTAACTACTAAGGATATAACGAAACTCAAAAAGGGGGCAGCATTTCTGACCCCTTTTTATTGCTTAAACTATTGATTTAAATTAACCATTGATGATGTTGCTATGCGTTAAATACTTGACAGTTGGATGATATATAAACAAACAGCTACCGTTCTTAATCGTTTTGATAATCTTGGGGCTCATGGCATTGGGGATCGCTGCACAACCAAGGCTTCTTCCCATTTCACCATTGTCTTTCAGGTATTCCGGACTGATGTAGTTGGAACCGTGTAGTACAATATGTCTTTTCGCTGCCAGGTCATTGTATCCTTTCTCCAGACCCTGAACCTTTAAGGAAAGACCGTTTCTTCCGACATAGGTTTTGGTCGTGATAAAAAATCCAAGGCTACTCTTGAATGAATTTGCCTTGTTTGAAAACGTAGTGGCATATTCCACACCTGAATTCATCCCGTGAGACACATAGGTGTTAAACAGTAACTTTTTATGGGCGACATCAATGACATACATCCTTTTGCTGCTGGAAGACTGAGTAAAATCGCATACCGTCAGTACGTAAGATTTTTTCAGCTGTCCGGTTTTTAAAAGGTTATGATAACCTCTCCAGGCGTATTCGAATGCTTTCTGATTCAGGCCTGACTGTTCCAGTTTCATGGAATCATACATGGTCAGCGCCTGCTGGATAACCATTTTCACTTCGAAAGCCTTTTTTGCTGCAGCACTGGCATTAAAATCGGGTGCATTGTCGACATTTGCCGCTTTTTCTGCGACAGATACAGTCATTTCAGGGCTGCTGTACTTAAAGTTTTTAAAACTACTGTTCGTTAAAACAGGAATATGGTAGGTAGCCGCTACGACAGCGGTACTGGTAGATACTTCAATTTTTTTATGGTTGCTGGAAATCAGCACCGGGGAGGTAATCACCAACAGCGATACGCTACTGGTTGACACAAGTTTAGACAACGTTTTCATGACGCAGGATTTATAAGTTTTCAAAAGGTTCGAGTCGGATCGGCTGGTTATTCACCAGTTGGCTTTTCATCTGTATTACGCAGGGTGTAAAAAAATAAACGCTAATCCCTGTGTAATATGAATGGATAGTCTTAGCAGTATAAACGTTGGCATTTCCCTGATATTGTATTTTTCCTAAGTGAAAAAGGTAGGTGCCATCGTAAAACAAATATTGCAATTATACTATCCAATTCATAACTTTTTCGACGAATGAATTCACTTTAATTGCTTCGGTAAATAAAGAACTAACCCTATAATTTCAAGGTTGGGACCAATTCAGAAAATAAGGTAACCCTCCGGCACTACAGCAGGTGCAGAGACCTAACAATGAAAGATTTACAAAGAAAATTTTAGTTTCTTCCGAAATATTTTTTTGGCACGCACGCTTCATTTTTTTCCATCCTTTGGAAATTTTTTCCAAAATCGGGACTGGGTCAATGCGAACTTTTGTCAGCCGTAAGATGATGAGCGGCTGGACGCAGGGTTTCTGAGAGTTTATCCAGCTTCTCATGAAGGGTGCGAAGCTCCCGTAAAATCCACCAGAACGCATCCGGATTGCTTTCAGAAAATGCCCCTGGTAGGGGATCCAGCCGGTCACTGGATGGGGTCTTTGGGTTTGTGGTAGGGCTTGAAAGGTTGGTTCCCCCTGCTTCGGCTTGGGCTTCCAGGTCTGCCTGAAGCAGGCTCTCGGTAGAAACATGGAAATAGGCAGCTAGCTTGATCAGTTCTGTCAAACTGGGCTCACTTTTTTGATTTTCCCAATTGCCGACCGTATTGGGCCGCTTGTGGAAGAGTAGGGAGATTTCTTCCTGGTTCAATTGGCCCTTTTTGCGCAAAAATCGAAGGTTTTTAGAGAAGAAATGCATGGGAGGGTTCATTTGGCATTCATCAATTTAATGCACTAATTTATCAATTATATTGTTGTAATCCCTTATTATGTCACAAAAATAGGGATAACTGTCATAATTCCCTATTTTTTTGATGTTTGGTATGCCCTGGTAGGGCCTGCCCTGGTGGGGATTTCTTGCTGAAAAGCATCTCTGGGCTTACTTCCAAGGATGATTGCACTCCTTTTCTATCCTCGGGTTGTTTTGCGCTACGGGAACCTCTAGATTCCATGTCTTATTTCAGGATCCGGGCGCCCCGGTCCAATCTGCAGAAATGAAGTACAAAGTCAGAAAAGAACAGGATCGTTCATCCTTCTTCGAACCCGACTCCACTTTATTTTCCGATATAGGGAATGGACCATGCGATATAAAAAATCTCGTAAGCAATAAAAAAAATAACCAGGGCCGCCTGGAATTTTTTGTTATCGAATTTGATCGCCAACAGGCACAGCACAATATGAAGTAGGATCCTCATTTCATATTCTGTTCCCGAATGCATGAAATATTGTTTCCCCTTGATCAGGGTATCAATGATATCCAGTAAAAAACTGAATCCAAGGAATGCGAAAAACCAGTTCTTCCTTGAATAGAAATAAACCCGGTAGGAGTCTTGGTAATCGGTGATGTTGCTGGGAAAGATCACATAGGCAATGGCGTAAAAATTTATGATATACAGTGTCACAAATAAGTATTCCAGGAAGGACCAGATTTTTATACCCGTGAGGTTATATTCCCACCACCAGAAATGAAGTATGATCAGAAAAACATAAAAAACCCAGAGCATGTGAACCCAGTAAGCTTTTTTATTTCCCCGGTGTAGCACAAGATTCAAGGTGGACTGCAAGAGGTGAGCAATGCTTAAACCCAGCACGATGGCAAGGACTGATTTAATGTGGGTAAAAGGGTCCATGACGTCAAATTTAAAAGGATTTCCTCTTGGAAATTAGGCATTTTCGAACTGCCAGCGGGCGGCTTCTTTCATACATTTTTTTCACCGATACAGAGAAATAAATGAAACTTGCGACCTGATTTCGTCTATGCATACCATGGCCATCTTAGTTATTCTAGGGTTCATCATCGCAATGTTTGGTACCCTGATCGGCGCTGGTGGTGGTTTTATTTTGGTGCCGATCCTGATCCTGAGTTATCCGGAGTTGAGCACTGAAACGATCACGGCCGTCTCGATTGCCATTGTAGCCACCAATGCGATCTCCGGTTCCATTGCCTATGCGCGGTCAGGTCGTATTGACTATCGGGCCGGAATAATTTTCGCTCTGTTCACCATACCCGGTTCGATACTGGGTGTACTGACAACCCAATTCATCGCCCGGAATATCTTCAACATGGTTTTTGGAATCTTGTTAATCCTCTTGTCGATCTACCTGTTGTTTAATCATGGCAAAACCATTAAACCCGTGGTGAAGGATGGAAGTCAATCCCGGTGGAAACATCACTCTCTGACAGATCAATCTGGCCTTACCTATAATTATACCTACAATCAAACCCGGGGAATCTTCATTAGCGTCCTGGTGGGCTATATTTCTCCTTTATTGGGTATCGGCGGGGGAATCATTCATGTGCCCGCGTTGGTTCAGTGGCTTCAATTCCCAGTATTTATTGCCACGGCCACATCCCATTTTATTCTGGCCATCATGGCAACCGTGAGTGTGATCGTTCACGCGATCAAGGGAAGTTACAGCGATCCAAAAATTCTGCACATGGTGATCGGCCTTGTCATTGGTGTCATCCCGGGTGCACAGGTCGGTGCCTGGTTATCCCACAAATTAAAAAGCAAAACCATCATTGGCGTTCTGGCCGTTTGTCTGGGGCTGGTGGGCATTCGCATCCTCCTGAGTTAGCTCGTACGTGCTGTTTCAACTAATTTAAAAAAAATACTTCACATGGATTCCTACTAAGGCAAACACTTAGATGCGAAATATTTTCGTTACCGGTGCAGCGAATAGGCATATCGGTTAGCCATATCCGGCTTCATCTTAAGGGTATATTTTAGGATCTCATTAAGATCATTCTTGATAACTTGACACTATAATCAAACCCATTTTTATGAATAAATATTTACTCATCTTTTCTTCCCTTCTATTTATTGTTACGGCATCGGAAGCACAATTCAGTAAGGGATCCATTCTGCTGGGTGGCCAGCTTTCCTTTTCTACTTCCAGCGCCGATTATAATCCAAATCCCAACCCAAATGCAAATACATCGGTCGGGAACTTCAATGTCTCTGTTGGCAAAGCCATCCATGAAAATGCCGTATTTGGATTGGAGGTATCCTATGGTTACTACAACTATGGTACGGGTTCCCAGGCTTCTTCGAACAACAATTACGGCATTGGATTATTTTATAGAAAATACAAGGATCTAGGAAAGGAATTTTTTCTTTTTGGACAAGCCGGTGCAAACTATTTGGGGTCAACCCAGAGTGGCCACGACATCAATGGAAATAAGGTTACCATCTATACCACCAATGGGGGCGAAGTATACCTTTATCCGGGAATCGCATACAAAATTTCCAATAAGTTTTTTTTGGAACTCACGATACCGGAACTTTTTTCCATCAACTATAATTCCACAAAAACGACCTACCCTGGCCCAGAGGTTGTAGGCAATCAGTTCAGTGTCTCAACCAGTCTCAGTTCAAATCCATTGAATTCGTTGGGTATAGGCTTTCGTCTGGTACTGTAACACGATGCGGGAATAATCTCTTCGATGCTTTTGTGTCCAAAGGGAATCGCTTGTTTACTCGACATTAAATTTCAATGTTGATTCAGTATCTTCAGTATTTGATCAATTCAAATGAAGCCAGGCATTTGTTCGCCGATTGTTTTGATTTTTTCTATTTTTTTATTTTCCTGTGGTCGGGGCAAAACGACCAGCGTGGCCGCACCGGATTCCCTTTCCATTGCCAAAGGCCAGTTACTTTTTAAAAACAATTGCAGTGGGTGTCACAATTTTAAACAGGACGGGATTGGCCCTGATTTGTCCGGTATCACCCAAGCCGATTCCCTGACCTGGCTTAGGGAATTTATCCGTTCACCGAAAAACCTTGTCCAAACGGGAGACAAGCATGCCAACACAATCCTGTCGAAGTACCATTCCTTGATGCCATCGTTTACCTTTTTTTCTGACCAGGACATGGATCAGCTCATTGCCTTTTTACAGGTACAGAAAACAGGAAAGAAAGAAACCGAAGATTCCCTTGCGATCCACAACCCGGTTCCGGAAAAAATACAAGCCTCCTCTCTACTTATCCGCCTAAATCCATTTGGTCAGATACCCCCCAGTAGCGACAAAGAGCCCCTGACCAGGATCAGTAAAATGGATTGGGTGACTCCGGTCAATGCCTGGTTTGTCTTGGATCAACGTGGACTGATTTATAAACTGACAAATCAAAAACCGCAGGTCTGGCTGGATATTTCTAAGTTTAAGCCCGATTTTATCAACCAACCCGGACTGGCAACGGGCCTGGGAAGCTTTGCCTTTCATCCAGAATATGCCCGAAACGGGCTTTTTTATACGACCCATTGTGAACGACCCCATGCGGGTAAAGCGGATTTCTTGATTCCGGATTCCATCAAACAAACCCTGCAATGGGTCCTCTGTGAATGGAAAATAAAGGACCCTTTGGCTCCGCAGTTTAGCGGAACCTGCCGCGAACTCCTGCGCATAGATATGGTGGCGGGTATACACGGGATGCAGGAGATTATTTTCAATCCACGCGCCAGGCCCGGGGATGAAGACTACGGGAATTTATTTATCGGTGTGGGTGACGGAGGCAGTGTGGAAAACGGTGCAAGTTTTCTAACCCATCATCCTGATCATATATGGGGTACGATCTTGCGGATCGATCCCCTGGGGAAGAACAGCGCCAACGGTCAATATGGAATTCCTCCCTCCAATCCCTTTGTCCAAAATCCAGATCCCCGCACGGTGCGGGAAATTTATGCCCAAGGCTTCAGAAATCCCAACCGGATTACCTGGGCTCATGCGGGTGTCATGCTGGCAACCAATATTGGTCAGGCAAATATCGAAGCGATCGATTGGATTGTAAAGGGCCATGACTATGGGTGGCCAGTCCGGGAGGGACCCTTTGCTGTACATCCTTTGGGAAATATCAATCACCTGTATCCACTGCCTACCGATGACAGGCTTTATCACATCACCTATCCCGTTGCCCTGTTTGACCACGACGAGGGTAATGCCATCGCCGGGGGTTTTGTATATCAAGGCCGGGAACTCCCAGAACTACAAGGAAAATACCTTTTTGGCGACATTCCAACCGGTAGACTTTTTTATATCAATACCGCCGATCTGAAGCTGGGGAAACAGGCGCTTGTGAAGGAATGGTTTGTCTCTCTACGGGGCAAAAAGCAATCGCTTCGGCAAATCTGCGGACAAGACCGGGTTGACCTGCGGTTTTCGCAAGATGAAAAAGGGGAGATGTACCTTTTCACCAAACCGGACGGAAAAATTTATCGGTTATCGAAAGGCTAAAGCATTCATTTTACGCGAACGTACCTTTCAATATTGAGCTGGTTTATATTGATTTTTTCAACTTTTTCGATGCCTGTCTGTGTCAGTGAATCGTTGTTGATCACGATGGTAAAGCTAAAGTCATTGCCTTCCCAATTCCGGTCGCTGCAGAATTGCAGGTGTTCAGTATAAGAGCTGTCTTTTAGGGTATAAGTGCCCGCGCCGGAGGAATAAAACTTAAGAGAATCCATTCCCTTGTTTAAATCGTGGCCAACGAAAGCAAAATGGGTGGCATTGATGATTTTTAGAAATTTCTTCCCTTTTGTATAATCCGTGGTGGTGGTGTCTTTACCCCGAATCGTAGAGCCGGAAACCAGCTGCCAGGTCCCGATCAAGGGATTGGCAACCACAGCGGCGGCAGAGCCGCTGTCTCCTGATTTTGATTCACATCCCAGAAAGACCGTCATCCCTATAAGAAAAGTCAGAAAAATTTTCATGTTTTGTTTTTAGAGTTGGAAAGTTAGGAAGATCCGTCTTCGGCGACAAAATTCTATGCAACGATGTAGTCAGCCCCTTCTGGACGAAGTTTTGGAGGGTCACCCATAACTTTTGTTCTATTGTCGGGAATTTCCGGTAGTACTACCTTAAGGAAAATTTTTTATGAAAAAAATATTTTACCTTCTCCTATTAACCCTTCCCATTAAAGTTTTTTGTCAGGATAGCGTCGTTACCAAAACCCAACAACCCAAAAGTCCCAGTCATTCCCTTGGATTGGGTATCAAAGCCGGATTGAATTTTACCAATATCACGGGAGCCTCTTCCATCAACAATGGGAGCGAAACCGGTTACCAGGTTGGAATATTTCTGGATCCCAGTTCAAAATCAATCCTGGGCTCAAGAACCGAACTGCTTTATTCTCATCAGGGATACAATTATGCTACGGGGCAAACGACCGGAAAAATTTATCTGGACTACATCATGCTGGCCCAGCTGGCGGTCATCAATATAACCCACTTTGTACAGATCCAGATAGGAACACAGGTTGCCTACCTGCTCAATGCGAAAGCCGACAGCACCAGTCAGCCGTCTACCGGCGTACCCCAGGCAGATGCCTTGATCAACTATTATAACCGGTTTGATTTTGGCTTCAGCGGAGGCGTGGAAGTGCGCCCCTTTATGGGAATTCTGGTTGGGGCGCGCTATAATCTTAGCCTGACCAATTTGTATAAAATACCCACTTCCTACAATATGGGCAGTGTGCCGCCGAGTTATATTCCCAGTAGCAGTGACGTCAATTTTAAAAATAACCTGCTTCAGATTTATGTAGGTTACCGGTTCTAATTTTCTAATAAACCATGTTGCCGGGTCCGTTCCCTATCAAAACTGAAAATAGATAAATGAACTGCTCGCGTTCTGACTGAGGGCGATGAGTATCAGCATGCCCGACCATACCAGGCCGAGCAGCCACCAGGGCATTTTTTCGGCAACCTTCAGCACCATGGTATTTCTCATGAGCCAATGGGCGATTACCAAGGCCAACATGATCGTACTTACTTCGATTATTTCAAGATAAGACAAGACGGCCGTTGATTTGGGAATCTGAACGAACATGGAATGCAGCATCTGCCAGGCAGCCCCAAAATTCGGCGACCTGAAAAATACCCAGGTGACATTTACCAGAAAGAAAGTTCCCATCGCCAACAAAAAGTTGGAGAGGGATTTGGGATGTCCCATTTCCACAGGGAAGGCTCCTTCTACCATCTTTTTGTTGATTTCAGGAAATATATTGACCGCTTTTACTTTTCGCATATCCCTATAGGCTTTTTCAAACCACAAATACAAACCGTGAAGGGCTCCCCATACCACAAAAGTCCAGTTGGCGCCATGCCATAAACCGCCCAAGAGCATGGTGATCATGAGGTTTCTATAAGTTTTGAATGTTCCATGCCTGTTTCCACCCAGGGGGATATATAAATAGTCCCGCAACCAGGAAGACAGCGTAATATGCCAGCGACGCCAAAAGTCTGTGAAGCCGATAGCGGCATAAGGAAATAAAAAATTCTGAGGCAACACAAAGCCAAGACAAAGAGCGGCACCGATGGCACAGGAGGAATATCCTGCAAAATCAAAGAAAATCTGACCCGAAAACGCCAGCACCCCGGCCCAGGCATCTATGGTTTTCAATGGGTCCTCTGCACCAAATACGGTATTGGCAGGCCCCGACAACATGCCGTCCGCCAGAAATACTTTCATGAAAAGTCCAAGGGACAAAAGGAACAGACCCTGGGTCAACTGCTGGGCGTTGGCTTTGCGGGGAGTGGCGAACTGGGGAACCAGTTGCGGGGGTCGTACGATCGGACCGGCCACCAGATGCGGGAAAAAAGTAACAAACAGTGAAAAATCCAATAAGGACTCTACCGGTTTACTTTCCTTCTTATACATGTCGATGGTATAACAAAGGGTGGTGAAGGTATAAAAGGAAATACCCGCCGGCAGGATGATATTGGGTTTTGCCGGATGAAAATTCGCACCCAGGGCATTAACCAGATGGGTAAAGTTTTCCAAGATAAATCCCCCGTATTTAAAAAAGCAAAGCATGCCCAGGTTTCCGATCAGGCTGACGACCAGGAATAATTTTTTCTTGTATTTGTTTTCCTGTTTATAAAGGGCTTTACCGACAAAATAATCCACGATGGTGGAAAGCCAGAGCAGCAGAATAAAAGGAGGATTCCAGACCGCATAAAAGATATAACTGGCCAGCAGGAGATTGATTTTTTTCGTCTTCCATGAAAATGGAAGGTTGTGCAAAATCAAAACGACGATAAAGAAAACAATAAAAGTATAAGAGTTGAATAACATCGGATGTAGGTTGTTGGGGGTTAAGAAAAGGATTCGGGATTAACTTTTTTCCGGTTTTACGGGGAATGTCCATCCCTTTTCCTCCCGCAGGATTTTGACCAGACTTTGGGTAAAGAGCACGGCGTCTGTCGGTTTCAGATGAGACCATTCAGGACAAATAAAATTTGCGGTGGCCGGATAATCTGTAAAATGAATACCGGGGCATCCCGTCAGGGTTAGCAAACGGTCCCAAAAAGCGTTCCTTGGAAATCCCTTTGCTTCCGCTTCCCGGAAAGGGCCGCTGGAAGGTGTACGAACGAAAACCACCCGTCCTCCCCTTGCTTTAATTTTGTCCACGTCTCTTTTTACAGAATTGAAAATGGCGTTCATCTTATCGGCAGGCAGTGGATCACCCCTGCGTGCAATACCCCGAGCCCATACTTTTCTCACCTGAACCTGCAAATTGGTATCGATAACAAATTCCGGTGTCATATAGGTCTGTCTATCAAAACTCACTTGGCCAAATTGTCTGGGGAAATACAATCCGGGGAAAACACCCTCCCGGGGAGGCAGTAACTGCGCATTTTCCAACATCGCAGTGACAGAAAAATTATCCTGATCCAAAAATACCAGCTGAGATTCCAGAACATGGTTCACCTGGAAGCTGAATCGTTGCGTAGGCGTTCTGTTTTTAAAATAGGCGATTTTCTTTCTGGTGGACCCGTCATATAAGGCTCCCGGTGAAAAAAACAAAGGCTCGGTAACGTCCACAATCAGGTTGCCCTTAAATTGAGGATCGTTGGCCAGGGCTTCCAGAACAGGTCTCGGGCTGCTTCCCACGTTGGCGAGCTGGATGGCTTTTTGTCCCGTCAATGCCTCCCAGGTGGGAATGTCCAGGTCATATTTTATTCGGGAAGACCCGATGAAGACCGTTTCCTGTTCGCTGGGTCCATAAATCATGGCCATTTTATCTGCGAACAGGGCTTCATTGTCGTCGTAAGAAATCGTTATGTTTTTATGTCTTAGAAAAATCTCCCAGCTGATCAGGGCAATCAAGGTAAGGAACAGCGCGAGCCTTCCGGCGCGGATAAGGTTGGTGGGTTGCATGCTTTTGGTTTAAAAGGAAAAAAGAAATTTTCGTAGGGGGATGTGCGATCAAGATCCTGGGGGTTAATCTCTTGCATGTTCCGCTGGTAGGCATCCCAAGGAGATTGAAAATAGGAATATTAAATACACCAGCAAAAATTAATTGGGATTCATCATTTTTTGATTCCATCCAACGGGGTACTTTTGAAGGGTATCCTATATCCTATCGGGATTTTCCTTGAACCCAGGGAAAAAGAGTGAATATTTACAAAGCATTATGGTCACGATCAAACGGGTTACAGAACTTTCTGAACTGGAAGGCATAAAAAAACTGCAGGAGGAAAATTTAAAAAAAAATCTGACAGCTGAACAAGCCGAGTTGGAAGGATTCGTGACGGCTGATTATTCAATTGATTTCTTGCAGCAACTGCACGGGGAAAATCCTTCAGTTATTGCAAAGGACAAAGAACGGGTAGTCGGATATGCGTTGGTTGCGCTGCCCGCTGCCCGACATCAGCATGCATTGCTGGCAGATTTATTTGATGCAATTGATACCATCGAATACGATAACCAACTACTTCGAAATTCAAAATACGTTGTGGTCGGGCAGTTGTGCATTGCCAGGGGATATCGTGGCACGGGGCTGCTACAAAAAATGTATCAGTATTACAAGGAAAGTCTGATGATGGAATTTGACTATTGTATTACCGATGTAGCAGAAAACAATCCCAGGTCGCTCAAAGCCCATCAAAAATCCGGATTTCAGATAATAGCGACTTTGAAATATGGAGGCCTGGACTGGAATATCATTCTCTGGGATTGGAGGGAACATAGTCATACGGCAGCTTGGTAGCCATATTTTCCCACCAGGCCCAATAACCCGTGATCTTGAGATCTTCGGGCGAATAATAATAACCACTATTGAGAATTAAAACGGCTTTTTGGTGACCAAATACAAATTGGGAAATCTGAAATCTCTCCTCCTTATACTTTTTTGAAATCGCTTTATATTTTGCCGGCTCCATTTTTAACTCGTAGGCGATCTGCAAGGAATCCGGGGAATACATCGCTGCGGTGGAACTATCTACCGCAAAACCGACGCTATCGGCATCAATCAACTGGTTGCTCACGACAGAATCCGGTTCAAGCATTTGTTTCTTGAAATTTCTGATGGAATCTGCATTGAAATGAGAACGGAGCGTCATACCGAATTCATCAGTCGGCTCTAGTGTACTATCTGACGCGACGCTGGAAGCCTTGTATTTTTCAATCTCTTCGAGCATTTTCTTTGCCCTTTGTTTTTCGGGGTTATAAATTTTTTTCAGACTTCTTATTTCGAATCCCCCGGCCTGGAGCTGATTGACATAAAAAGCCCTCATGAATTCCATCAGCGATCCTTGATAGGCCTTCGCTCTTTCCTGCTCGTAGCGGGCGGCTTTTGCCGGATGGGTCAGAGAAAGGTCACTAAACAATGCATATCCCTGGTAGCTTACCACCCCGGTATTGAAATCGTATTCAAAATCTTCCAGCTTGTATTGGATGCGGTAACCGAGCCAGTAGTTTTTAATCACGATCGGTTTGGTAGCCGTGACCGTTAAGGTATTGTCCGCGTTCAACCTGAATTTTATTACTTCCGGATTGTCCAGGTAGCAGTCAACCGAACGGGGAGTAGTTCCCAAAAAAATATCCCGGAATAATTTACCCCATTTTGCCCATCCGTTAGGATCGGGCGGGTTGACGTCAACTTCCCCGAGTTGCAGTGATTTAGGTACCAGGGAAATTAAAATCGTTCCTTTTGAATCGGCGGGATTCACCAGTTCCGACCAGGTTTCAAATCCTACGCTGGTCGCAATCAATCTGAATTTTCCGCGGGGAATATTGTTCAAAGAAAAGAGACCCTGCTCGTCACTGAGTGTTCCCAGGGAAGTATTGTTGAGGTAAACTGAAACCGCCGGCAGCGGTTTTTGCGAATCTGCATTTAGAACCTTTCCGCGCAAAACAAATTGAGAAAATGCGTCCTGATAACCCATAGCCATCAAGGCAAAAATTATCGGCACCATTTTCTTCATCGACAGGTTATTGCATCTCCCATACCGCGGCCTCATAGGGTCGCAGTCTTCCGGAGCGGGAAGGTGTTGCATAATTTCCGATCAGTAGTTTTTTCCCGGTTAGATCCAGTCCCGTACGGGCCATGGCTTCATGGGAAGTGAAATTCAACATCACCAGAATCTGGTGTCCCTTTTCACTTCGGGTATAACTGTACACATCGGGATTTTCTTTGTCCAGCAGCTCGTACTTACCATATACCAGCGTGGGTTCAGACTTTCGAAGCAGGACGAGTTTTCTGAAATAGATTAATACAGAATTGGGATCTGCTTCTTCGGTTTCCACGTTAATTGTTTTAAAATTTGGGTTCACTTCAATCCAGGGTGTTCCGGTGGTAAAACCGGCATTCCTTTCCTTATTCCATTGGAATGGAGTTCTTCCGTTGTCGCGGCTGTCAAAACTTTTTTCTTTTAAAAAAGCGATCGTGTCAGCATGCAGATCTTTTTGGTGCTGATATTCATTGAGCATGGACATATCCCGGTATTCTTCGATCTTTTTAAATCCTATATTGGTCATGCCCAGTTCATCTCCATTGTAGTAGTAAGGTGTACCCCGCATAGTCATAATAAAAGTGGCCAGCATTTTCGCTGAAGGGTTCCGAAAGGCCGGGCTATCGTTGCCAAATCTACTGACGAGCCTGGCCTGATCATGATTGGAGAGGAATATGGACAGCCAACCGTTTTGAGCAAAGGCGCTGTCCCAGCGAGAGAAGACCTCTTTGAAATGCAGGAGGCTATAACCTTCTTTTTTGGCTACGTCTACTCCATCAAAAGCATAAGCCATATTCAATTCTTTTCTGTCTGCGTCCACCAGCGCGTGCGCATCGTCGAAAGAATTGCCTGCACCTTCTGCCACACTCATCACATCGTATTTACTCAACACCTCGCGGTTCATTTCCTTTAAATAGTCATGCAGGTGGGGACCCATGGCATAATACAACCAGAATTTGTTTTCGTATCCTACAGGAAATTGGGGAAAAGTAGTATCCTTGGAAACATACTGAAAGGCATCCAGCCTGAACCCATCGATTCCTTTGTCGGCCCAGAATTTCATGATATCATAGACTTCCTGTCGAAGTCGGGGATTTTCCCAGTTCAGGTCGGGCTGCTTCCTGGAGAAATAATGGAGATAATACGCGTTGGTCAAAGAATCGTAGCGCCAGGCATCATGGTTTACATCAAACAAGCTATATCGGGGCGCTGGTTTGCCCCTTTCCGCATTCCACCAGTGATAGTAGTTCCGATAAGGATTTGTTCTGGAACTCCTGCTTTGTTTAAACCATTCATGTTCGTCACTGCTGTGGTTGACCACCAGGTCCATGACCAGTTTGATGCCCCGTGCGTGCATGCCTTTGATCAAGGAGTCAAAGTCGGCCATGGTGCCAAAATCTTTCATGATGTTGCGGTAGTCACTCACGTCATATCCGTTGTCGTCGTTGGGAGAACTGTAGATGGGGTTTAGCCAGACCACATTGACGCCCAGACGCTGGATATAATCCAGCTCAGAAATAATTCCTTTGAGGTCTCCGATCCCATCTCCATCGCTGTCCTTAAAACTGCGGGGATAGATTTGATAAACCACCGATTCCTTCCACCACTTTTTTTGGGTACTGTCCTGGCCCCAAGTATTTGCAAAAAAACATACCGTTAAGGTCCAGATCAAGGCGGATCTTTGAATACCTGTTTTCATATACCGAATGTAAATCGATTTGATTATATAGGCTTATTTAAACGATGGCACGGCGCTTCCACCATCAGGGTCGGCGAGAGGGTTTCAATAAATATTTAGTGGATCAAAATAATTCTTTCCCTGCTCTTTAACCAGTCAGTATAAGGCTCAACCCCAATATTTGCGAAAATAATAAGCTGCCGTTCACAGTGCTACAGGTTAGGGCTGCTAAAACCCAGGTTGCCCATGCCTCTTTTAACCTCCGGACAACTCATGAATAAATTCCACAACAGTCCGCTTCTGTAATTTTCTATCATCACGATCTGCGGGCCCTGATCAATGGCCAAACAATCTGAATCGAACCAGAGGCTGTTCAGATCAAATGCATCTAAAAATCCATACCCAGTCCAAAGCTTGTCTCCAAGTTTGTAATAAAAAAACCGGATGGCATTCATCGATTGAGTGGGTGTATAGGGAAGCGATGAGACTGCCGCCGTAGGCGCAATCACGCCCAGATCGTTGGTGGGAGAGCTGGCACTATAACCTCCCGGCACATCGCTGGCCGTAAGTCCCCAGCAAAGGTTGCTGTACCCGTAAAAATGATTGGGATTGGATATGCAGTAAAGGTAATTGATGGTTGCATGCGATGTGTCCTGTACCCAGTAGTTCGCATAGTCATCGGTCAAATCGTGTGGATTGATTCCCAAAAAAGAATAGTGTGAAAAAAATAAAGGTCCTCCGTAGTCGGGGCCCAGGGGAAGAATGATACCAAAAAAGGACTTCCCGTTCACCTCACTTCCGTTTCCCGCCCATCCGTAATCATACACATTTTTTGTAATCGTATTGGAATCTACATTCGAAGAAGCCGCCAGAACATAAGTAATCAGCGCTTCATCCCATCCGGTTACATGTGCATTGATGGCCCAGTTAAAATCGGGACTCCAGTTCCAGGTCAACACATTCTGACCGTTTTGCCGGTACCAATTCCACTCTACTGCGTTGTATAAATTATTGATGAGGCTGCGTAAATTGATCTCATCCGGATCCGTCGTGCTGTTGAAAAACTGTCTGACGCAAAGCAGCCCTTGCATCATGTAAGCAGTTTCCACAATATCGCCACCATCATCCTGTGCACTGAAAGGCACCGTGACGCCAGAGACGCCGTTTATCCAATGCGGAAACGCACCATGATAGCGCGATACTTTGTTGGTTAAAAAATTCACAATCGTATCGATGCGCGACAGCGCCTCAGCCCGGGTTATAAAATTCCGCTTTACGGCTACCAGCATGGCCATCAGCCCAAATCCACTGCCACCCGTGGTAACCACATCACCAGAAGAACTGCGTTCACGGGCAAGTCCAGAAACCGGATGTCCAAACTTCCAGAAATATTGAAAGGTTTGATTTTCGACCAGCGTCAACAGGGCGCTGTCTGTCATTTGAGGGAATTTGTCTGTCGAATCGATCTGGGTATAAAAAGTATTTTTATAATTGTTGATGAGGCTACCGCCCGACTGCGATTTTAAAGAGGAGGCAATGGAAAACGTATAGCGTGTCAGATAAAGAAGCGGCGCAGTCGGTTGGATCACCAGGACCGAATCTCCGTTTTGAAAAGTTGTGTTCAACTGGACTGTTCCGCCCCCGGAAAGAGCGATGGATGAAGGTGCCGAACTTTCCAGTATGGGCTGGGAAAACTGCATTTTAATAACCGGTTCGCCAACGACGTTGTATACGGGGGCCGCATAAGCCACGTTGTTTAAAAAAATATTCTTTAGGACGACCGGTACAGGTGGTGGCGGCGTTGCGGCGGGCCCGTTGCTTTTACTACAGGAAAAAAAACAGCTGACCACGGCCCCTGTGATCATCCAGTTCAAATAAGTCCATTTTATTTTCATAACCCAGGTTTAAAAAAAATTAAGGAATCATTGTTTCTTGCCACAACCAATATTTTTCCCTTTGCTGTATTCAGCCATTTGGCATCCCGAACCTCTCCCGTGATCTGCGGCAAAACAGAAGGCGGCTGAAAGGCCGAGGCCGCTTTACTCAGTGTAAAAAAAGTAGGATACAGGGCATCATATCTTCCCTCATAGGGCACCACGCCATAAAAATTTCCGGCGGCCAGCCATCCTGAAGAAGGCTTTGTGGATATTTGGGCAAACGCAAAAACGGGCGCTTCTTGCAAGGCATCCGGTAGATCCGTCCGGGTAAAGTTACCCTTCCCATCATTGATAAAACAAGAAGAGCTGAGGGTTTCTGCTTTGAGCTCGGTATAATCTTTAAAAAGGTCAAAGAAAATGTATTGAACGGTCTTGCCGGCGACTTCGTCATATCTTTCGTAGGCCTTTTTCAGGACCGGGAGCGCTCTTTCCAGTTCATCTTTTGCCAAAAAAGTATATTCCTGTCCATTGATGGTATAACACATGATCTGTTCAATCGTGCCATTGTGATCAAAATCCTTGATGTATAATTTCAAGGGGCCGTTTTTCCCGGCCCAGAGTTTGGAATTGTGTCCCCAGTTGCCGGCCAGGATATCGGGAAAACCGTCGCCATTCACATCGGTCATGTACAGGGTTTGCCAAAGACCGGTCGAGTTGGGTACGTCCGTCTCTTTAAACTTTCCATGGTCGTTCATGAAAATTTTCATCGGCATCCATTCCCCGCTGACGATCAGATCAGGCCATCCGTCCTGGTTGAGGTCGGCAAAAGCCGCTGAGGTAACCGTGCCAATCTTTGTCAGGTCGATGGTATTCATGGCAATGCTAAAATGTCCCTTGCCATCGTTGAGGTAAAGATGGGAGGTCTGCGGCAGACCGAATCCAATGCCGGTCGTGCCCGCTAAATTGCCAACAAAAATATCCAGGTCTCCATCCCGGTCGACATCGGCTACCGCAACACAGGATTTGTTCTCATAAAGCTGTGACATAAAATTGGAGTCCTTTTTGAAATGACCTTTGCCATCATTGAGATACAAACGGTCTTCCAAACAATGCGGCGAAGAGGGTGGCTCGTCCCCTCCGCTGACTACATATAAATCGGGATACCCGTCGCCGTTGGCATCAAAAAAAATGGCGTCCACATCTTCGCAAATGGCGTCGCGGTTGAACAAAGCCGTATCGACTGAAATAAATGTTCCATTCTTTTGCTGAATCATCAAGACCCCTGCCTGGTTTTTTGCACCGCAGGCATAAAAATCATCCAACCCGTCTTTGTTCACATCACAGACTGCAATTTTGGGTCCTCGGGTACTTTCCTTGTGTGGGATCAGATATTGCTGAGCAAAATCGTTGAAATCATCTTCCTGGTGTTTCCAAGGACAGTCCACCTGTTTGGTGATATTGTTTAAAAGCGCCTTTTTTTCAGGAAAGAATCCGTGGTAATTAAACAGGCCCGACGCATCTTTTTGATAAACCACCAAAGAGCGGTTGACTTCAACTTTTTTAATCACCTGGAACCGCTGATCCGGCCAAACGACCAGCAGACTGTCCGCCCCCAGACTATCGAGTCCAAAATGCAGGTGGGTATCGGAGGAAGATTCAAATCCGCGCGTAAGCATCAGCTCCTGATATTGCATGGACTCACCGCCCGATGGGTTGCCATGGGACCAGAGATAAACTTTTGCTCCAATGCCAAACCGGTTCATACCCGCTCCCTGAAAAGAAACCGAAAGAAAGTTTTTCTTTGGCAAATTGTTTTTCAAAACTACCGCCGGGGCATTGATATTGTTGGTCACCAGGTCCAGGTTCCCGTCATTGTCCAGGTCCGCATAGGCCGCCCCATTGAAATATCCCTTCAACCCGCTGGTTCCCCACAGATCGCTGAGATCCTTAAACGACCCGTTTCCCTGATTTTGAAAAATGAAGGGATGCGAACTTCCATCGGGGATTTTCTTGATCGTCATCTCATCGAACTCGTCGGACGCGTCGCGGTTGGTAGTGGCAGCGAGGTTGGAAACAAACCGGACATAGTCCAAATCCACGGGCCTTTTTACAATACCACTGGTGATAAAAAGGTCTTTGTTGCCGTCGTTGTCAAAGTCGGCCATCAGGGGAGCCCAACTCCAGTCGGTGGCAGAGATACCCGCCATCAGGGCAACATCGCTGAATGACTTACCATCCCCATTGTTCCGCTGGAGGCAGTTCCTGGAGACCTGGTTTTGAAAACCGTTGTGTAATATTTTGTACTGATAAATCTGGTAGTTCTCATCCGACCCATAGGTTTTTAGGGTCCGTTCGTCGGCCGGCAACATATCCACGGTCACGATATCGGGTTGCCCATCATTGTTATAATCGGCGATATCGTTGCCCATGCTAAAGCGGGAATAGTGTCCAAAATGTTGGGCACCGCTTTCTGTGAAGGTTCCATTTCCATTGTTGATATAATAATAATCGTTCTCGTGAAAATCGTTGCCGATATAAATATCATCCCAACCATCGTTGTTCATATCGGCGACGGAAACTCCCAGTCCGTATCCCAGACTGCTTTGATATATACCCGCCTCGGCCGTCACATCTGTAAAACGACCCGTCGTGTTGAGATCATTTCGATATAACCGGCTTCCCGCGTTGGGGTCAAATTTCCGGCGGTTGCTCGTGTCCACAATATTTGAGTTGGGATGATGCGACTGGTTTAATATGAAACAATCCAGATCCCCGTCGTGATCGTAGTCGAAAAAAACTGCCTGCGTTGAATAAGCAGAGAGTGCGAGTCCGTATTTTTCGGCGCTTTCCGTAAAGGTTCCGTTTCCGTTGTTGATAAACAGTTCATTCCTGCCCGTCAGGCCGTGCTCACCCTGGACAGAACAGACATAGATATCCAGCAGGCCATCTCCGTTCACATCCGCCATCGTGACGCCCGTACACCAATCGGAACTTCCGGCAACACCTGCTTTTTCGGTAATATCCTCAAATTCAAATCCACCCTTGTTCAAATAGAGTTTGTTGTGACCCTTGCTGTTGGCGGTAAAATAAATGTCGGGCAGCCCGTCGTTGTTGATGTCCCCGATGGCCACCCCTCCTCCGTTATAGTAGTACAGATAATAAAGGATATTGAAAAGGTTTTTCTTTTCCAATTTGTTGGCAAAATCAATATGGGTTTGGGAGGCCGGGAGGGATTCAAAGGCATTGGACTGCCGGCGGCAGGAAAGAAAAACCATCAGAAATCCCATCAGGCAAGCTAAGCGCAATCTCATCGGTATATTTTTATCAGGTGTGTGCGGATCATGGCAGCGGTTGGTGCCAGGTGGCCGGGAAGCAATTCGGTAATGGATTGGGACGGCTTGCGGGGCATATGGCAATCTATGCAGTTCTGTGCAATGGAAGATCCCATGGATGCAGTCAGGGAACAGGTATTGTGGTGTGCTGCGTTGTGACAGGACATACAACGTTGTGAAAACAAAGCAATCTGGCCTCTTTCATTTTCATGCGGATTGTGACAAGTAGTGCAAGTCATCGTGCCACTCATCTTAAAACACTGGCTCGCGCGAAGGAGACCATACTGATTGCCATGCACGTCGATATGGTCGGGGTCCGGGGGAAAGGTATCAATGGCAAAATAATCACTCAACCGGTCTCCGGAAACAAACTCAAAAGAAGGCTTTGTTTTTTGCAGTCTTCCGCTATGGCATAGGGCGCATAGATCCAGGTTTTGTTTTTTGGTAAACCTGGCCGGATTCAAAATAAATTCTGCATGGCCGGCCTGGGGGTTTTGTGTTTGAAAAGCAACATGCCTGGCTGCGGGACCATGGCATTTTTCGCAGTCTACCCCATAGATCATTTTTTCATCAAAGGATTCAGGCTCGACATTCGGTGCCGATAGGACGGTGGCCAGGCTGCTGTGGCATTCCAGGCATCGGGAAGTAATCGGCCGGTTAAACAGAATGGGATTGGTGGGATATAAAGGACTGTTGGCCCAGTTTCGGGCGGCGGTAAAATAAGATACCGGCAGTTGATATAGTTGCCCGTGATAACGGGTAATATAGGTTTGACCCTTGGAACCCGAACCGACCACGATGTCAAAGCGGCCCGCTATTTTTTCATCGCCCCTAAAGTAGGCAACCTGATAAAACCCGCTGTCTCTTTTTTCCATGACCACCACCCGGTCAGAGTCATAGGCAAACCGATTTTTTCCCGGTTGAAAACTGCCCTTGATAAATTCCACCTGGGCTGGCCGGGTCGTAAGATAGTGCGCGGTATGAATATGGCTATCATAAATATTCTTATGGCAACCGGCGCAGGCCTGCGAACCGGCAAACTGGGACAGGTTTACCTTTTCTTCGGGGACTGCCTTGGTCGTTTGCTTGTTTTCGGGGTGAACACATTGCGTAAGAAAAAAGATTCCAGAGACGATCCAGAAAAGGGTAAAAGCAGCGCGCCTGTTTCTCGCCATGAATTTCATCCTCAAAAGTTAAGGCTTCCTTCAAAAAACTGCTAAAAATAAGAAGGGCTGCACCAACTATGCAACCCCTGCTTAAACCAAAAAACGAATATATACTACCTACTGCTTATTGGCATAATTTGTAGCTACGTCGGTCGAAGACAAAGCTTCGGCATAAAATTTCAGCTGGTCAATGGCGCCTGGGAAACCCGACATCCAGGTATTTCCGGCATAGTTGCCCTGGATATTGGCTGCCTGTTCAAAACCTCCCACTACCAGACTGGACGCATTGCCGTCAAAAACAATGGTTTCATTTTTTTTCTGATCAAATTGTACGCCATCCCGGTAAAGGGTTGCCGTCAGCGAAGTCGCATCATAGCTGAAAACAACCTGGTGCCAATTGCCATCATACATGCCGGGCCACATGTTGACGCCGGTATAACCAGCAAAATCCCAGTTATCCCCTAGTCCATTGGCAAAGTGAAACTTGAGCTGCATGGAATCGGAAGAAGGGGTAAAATGATCGGCATAGACGGTGATATTTCCCCAGAAATTGCTGGTGCTCGACAGCGCAATAATGCCATCTGCGTTCACGGGATCTTTTTTTGCCAGTGGGATATTCATCCAGAAAGAAAGGGTGAAACTGGTGGCGGTGGTCGCAAAATCATTGGCATTCGGATAGACTAAAAAACTATATACCGAATCGCCGCCCGACGCGCCCCATACCGGATTGAACTGAATCGCCTGACCGCTCACACCAGCGACATAGGAAGTTACACTATCGGTATTGGCAAAGGTAGCCCGGATGCTGTCGGCATTGATATTGTCATATGCGGCATAAAATTTTACCGGTCCGCCAGGAGGATTGCTGTCTGTGGGATAATCCCCTAAAGCGGGGTGATCAATTTTTTCGCATCCGTTTATAGCGACACCCACTATCAAAACGATCGCCGCGGATTTTAAAATTTTATGGATTATACGCATACTATAAGTTTTATTTTATTTGAATACGGGCTTTTATACTACAATCAGAAAATCATGGATACAACTAATAATTCGGGTTTTGAACCAGGGCTGGATTGCCGGACAAGGCTGCCGTTGGTATCGGGTAATATTCATTCTTAGGCGTATAACCCGCCAAAGCGGTCTGTGCTTGTCCCCAGCGGACGAGGTCATAGAACCGTTCCATCTCCATACCAAATTCCACCCTTCTTTCTTTCTGAATGGCCGTCCTGAACTGCGCCTGGTTCTGGTATTGTATATAGGGAAGCACAGAATTATTACCGTTTCTGGCGCGGGCCCGGATCATTTCCAACCAGGCTTCTGAAGCACTGTCGTTTTCCGCTCCTCCGATTTCATTGGCGCATTCTGCAGCCATCAGGATCACATCAGCATAACGCAATACGCGGGTATTTTCAAAGGCGGCACCGGTCGGATCTCCGGCAGCTGCTTGCTCAGCTGGATCGGCATAGGTTTTTTTGTTCCAGAACAAAGAGTTGGTCAGCGGTGGCAGAGTACGTCCATAGCCTCCGTTGGCCGGATCATCCGACTGACCAGAAAATAAAATCGTAGCTGCTTCTCTCGGATCACCTGATTCATAGGCATTGACCAGGTTTTGGGTAGGATTGTTCCATCCCCATCCCAGGTTCCAGTCTCCTGAACCGCGGACACCTTGTTCGGTACCCCACCAGCTCCAATAGGTCGTATTCACACCTGCTGCGGTATTCGCATTTTGCTGGCACTGTACTTCAAAAATAGATTCGGAGCAGTTTTCATTTTGCGTTTTCCAAATGGCCCAATAAGGACTAAAGAGCGCATACTGATTGGAGTTGATGATCTGTTTGCAAAGATCCAGACAACTCTGGTAGTTGGCCTGCGTGGTGGGCAGCGGTGCATCCCGCATCAGGTAGGTTTTTGCATGCAGGGTTCTGGCCGCATTTTGCACCAGTCTTCCCACGGATGTGGATGGTTGCGCAGAAGGCAGATAGGTCTCTGCGTAGGCTAAGTCTGCATCAATGAGTGCATATCCATCTGCCACAGAGGATTTTGGTATCTGTCCGTCGGAAACCTGGTAAACCCTCTTAGTAATCAGCGGTACTTCACCATAATTTTTTATCAGATCAAAATAGGAATAAGCCCGGAACCATTTGGCCTCGGCAATATTGATCAGGGAAGCGTTGTCCGAAAGTTTAAGGGAATCGGCCGTTTGTAGCAATATATTGGTCAGCAGAATCATCTGATAATGCCGGTCCCAGTATACCCCGTTTGCCCAGTCGTCCTTGCTGTACTGGAAATCAGAATAGGCCGTAATATAACCGGCAGCTCCGGGATCCGCATTGACGGTCTGGTCTCCGGAACGAAAACCCTGCATTGGAATATATCCGATCCCCACCATGCCGTCTCCGCAATAGGGAGCAGACTGGGAGTTTCGGATCGTTCCATAAAGACCGATGGCCTGGCCTTCCAATCCTCCCTGGTTTAAATCACTTAAGGTAGCAGACAGGGGCTGACGATCCAGAAATTTTGTACACCCGGAAAAGAGTGCAACACAGGAGACGGCTAGAAAAAATCCCCAGTTTAGTTTTTTAAATATTTGCATAACGTTCAAATTTTTTGGTTTAAGCTTTCTTACTATTAGAAGGTTACATTGATAC